>DATFDC010000021.1:0-2467 GCA_035252415.1 Solirubrobacteraceae bacterium | reverse complement strand
GCTCCTCGAAGATAGGCAGCCCGATATCCAAAGATAGGCAGCCCGACCGATATTCGCGCGCCGGCCGGTGCGTACCTTCCGCCCCGGGTTCGACACCGAGATTCCAAGCGGAAGGAGAAACGATGAACGTAAGCACTGGTGGAGCAGTCGTCGTCCGGCCGGGCGAAGGCCAAGCGGTGCGCTGGGGACCGGCCGGGGTGGTACGGGTTCTCGCCGGCGCCGACTCGACCGATGGCTGCTTCAGCCTGGCCGAGGTGACCGAAGAGCCGGGCAGCGCCGCCCCGCTGCACGTTCACCATGGCGAGGCCGAGGGGTTCTACATCCTCGAAGGGACGATCGAGCTGACCTGCGGCGAGGACACGGTCACCGCGACAGCGGGTGACTTCGTGTACACCCCCAAGGACGTGCCTCACAAGTACGGGGTGCTCGGCGAGCACACAGCGCGGATCCTGCTGCTGTTCTCTCGGCCGGGCTTCGAGTCGTTCTTCCTGGAGGCCGGAGCGCCACTCGACCAGCCGCCGGCGGGACCGCCCGATCCCGATGCGTTCCGCCGCGTGGTCGAGAAATACGACCTCGAGCTGCTCGAGACGCCCGGGCACTGACGGCGGGGGCTCTCCTATCCGACCGTCATCGCGCCGGCCGGCGTCCGGGGTGATGGTTTCGTCCGGGCAGCTGGTCACCATGTCCGGCCCGTGTCCAGGCCCCGTCCGCAGATCACGCCCGCCTTGCGCGTCTGGCAGACCCGCGCGCTTGCGGCCATGGACGGATGGGAGGGGGGGTCGTTCTTGCTCTCGGCGGCCCCCGGCGCGGGCAAGACACGACCGGCTCTGGAGCTGGCTCGGCGCGAGCTGGCCTCCGGGGCCGCCGGATCGGTGCTGGTTGCCTGCCCGACGGGGCCGCTGACTCGGCAGTGGGCGCGGGCGGCGAGCCGGTTGGGCGTCGAGCTCGCGGTCGATGCTGCCTCGCCGCGCCCGCCACAGGGCTTCGATGGTGTGGCCGTGACCTATGCGCGGATCGCGAAGGCGCCCGGCCGATGGGAGCGCGCGGCGAGAGCGCGGACGTTGGTGATCGCCGATGAGGCCCACCACCTGGGGGAGGAGCTGGCGTGGGGGGAGGCGTTCGCGAGGGCGGTTGGCGGCTGCGAGCGGTGGCTGCTGTTGTCCGGGACTCCCTTTCGCTCCGACGCGACACCGATTCCCGGCGTGCGCTACGACTCCGCCGGCCTGGCGCAACCGGACGTCTCCTACAGCTACGCGGAGGCCGTGCTCGACGGCATCTGCCGGCCGGTGTGCTTTGTCGCTTACGACGGGACGCTGTCCTGGCGCAGCGGAGACGATGTGATCGAGTCGAGCTTCGAGACCGTGTTGAGTGGCCGCGAGGCCAGCCGCCGCTACCGGACCGCGATCTCGACCGAGCTTCCAGACGGGCTGCCGCGGATCTTGCGCGAGGCCGACGCCAAGCTCCGGATGCTGCGCCGCGACGGCCATGCGGACGCCGGCGGGTTGGTGATCGCCGCGGACTCATCCCACGCCCGCCGGATTGCCGCGCTGCTCCGCGAGGCGACCGGGCAGAGCGCCCTGGTCGTCCTGCACAACGAGCCCAGGGCGGCCGAGAAGCTGGCCGGATTCACGAACGCTCGCGACCCGTGGATCGTGGCCGTGAACATGGTCTCCGAGGGTGTCGATATTCCCCGCCTGCGGGTCGGCGTTTACGCGACGGCGGCCAAGACGCCGCTCGTGTTCCGGCAGATCGTCGGCCGCTTCGTCCGCACGATCCGGCAGCGGCCACCGGAGCCGAGTTGGCTGTACGTCCCGGCCGACCCCGTCCTGCGCGATCACGCCGCGGCCGTGCAGCAGGAGCTCCGACACGCTCTGCGCCGGCCCGAGGATGAGTTCGCCGGCGAGTTCGACCGGCCGGACATAACGGAGACCGAGCGCGGTGAGGCACCGGCCTTCGAGCCGCTGAGCGCGGATGTCGCGCCGCAGATGACGCTGTTCGGAGCGCCCGTCGCGCCGGCAATGCACCGAATCGCGACACACGACCCCGCGCAAGGCCTCGGTCCCGAGGTCCGGCGACACGCGGCCCCGGCGTTCGAGCAGCGCGCGCGCCTGCGAAACGAGCGCCACCGGCTCGTCGCCGAGCTGACGCGCCGCGATGGAAGCACCCACCGCGAGGTCAACGCCTGGATCAACCGCAAGCTCGGCATCAGATCCGTTGAGCAGGCCAGCCTCGAGGAGCTCGAGCGCTCCGTCGAGCTCCTCGTGGGCAAGCTCACTCGGCGCCTCTGACAGACGCCACACGCAAGTCTGAGGTCTGAGCGTCCTGACTTGCAGGACCCACCTGATCCTGCGAAGGTCGTGGCGTGCGCCAGGAACGATCGCTCGGCGGACGCTTCAACGAGTGGGCGGTGCTGGCGCTCGGCTGCTTGCTGCTTGCCGGCTGCGGCAGCTCGGTCAACCGCACGTCC
>DATFDC010000020.1:0-2292 GCA_035252415.1 Solirubrobacteraceae bacterium | reverse complement strand
ATCTCACAGCAGAGCGGCCCCGAGCGCGCGGGCCGCCGAGGCGCTCTCGGCACTCATCGCCTGGCGAGCCGCGGCCTGGGCATGGGCGAGCTCGACCCCGCGCAGGGCCTCCTTGACCTCCGGGACCAGTGCCGGCGCCATGCTCAGCTCGGTGACCCCGAGCCCGGCCAGCAGCACCGCGGTGGGCGGGTCGCCGGCCAGCTCGCCGCACACGCCGACCCAGCGTCCGTGCTTAGCCGCGCCGGCGACGGTCGCTTCGACCAGCCGGAGCACGGCCGGCTGCGGCCCGGTCAGCAGCGGAGCCAGCCGCTCGTCACCGCGCTCGGCCGCCATCGTGTACTGGGTGAGGTCGTTGGTGCCGAGCGAGAAGAAGTCGACGTGCGCGGCCAGGCTCGTCGCGGTCAGCGCGGCCGCGGGTACCTCGACCATGATCCCGAGCTCGAGCGGCGCGTCGATGCCGGTCTCGCCTCGCGCGCGCGCCAGCGCCTCTCGTGCGGCCTCGATCTCGCCAAGCGTGGCGACCATCGGCAGCATTACCTTGACCGGATGATCGGCGGCCACGCGGAGGATCGCCCGCAGCTGGGTGCTCAGCACGTCGGGGCGCTCGAGCGTGAGCCGAATGCCGCGCACGCCGAGGAAGGGGTTGGTCTCCGGCGGCATGGGCAGCGCCGGCAGCGGTTTGTCGGCGCCGGCGTCGAGGGTGCGGACTATCAATGGCCGGCCGGCGAGGGCGGTGGCGATCTCGCGAAGGGTGTCGGCCTGCTCGTCCTCATCGGGCAGCTCGGCGCGATCCAGGAACAGGAACTCCGTGCGCAGCAACCCGACCCCTTCGGCGCCGAGTTCGACCGCGCGCGTCGCCTCGGCGGCCGAGCCCAGGTTGGCGAACACCTCGATCCGGGTGCCGTCCCTGGTGGCGCCCGGCTCGTGGGCGCGCTCGCGAGCGCGTTTGCTTCGCTCGGCCGCTCGCTCTCGGCGCTCCTCCGCGTCGCGCTGCACGTCGGCCGGCGGATCGATCTGGAGGGTTCCGTGGTCGCCATCGAGCAGCACCGCGGTGCCGTCGTCGATGGTCAGCACCGATTCGCCGAGACCGACGACGGCGGGCAGGCCGAGGGCCCTGGCCAGGATCGCCGCATGGGCCGTGGCGGTCCCGTGCGCGGTGGCGATCCCGGTGACGTTGTCCGGATCAAGGGCGGCGGCGTCGGCCGGGGTGAGCTCGCCGGCGATCACGATCCCTTCTGACGGGCCCTGATCGGGCTCGCCGGTGAGCGCGCCCACCACCCGCCGGCCCACGTCGAGCACATCCGCTGCACGCTCCTGGAGCAGCGGCTCGTCGAGAGCGCGGTAGCGTTCCGCGACCTCCGACGCCGCGTCGTAGAACGCTCGCTCCGCGGTGGCGCCGGCGTCGATGGCGTCCTGCGCCGGCTCGAGCAGTGCCTCGTCGTCGAGCAACATCAGGTGGGCGTCGAAGATCGCCGCCTCGGCCTTGCCGGCGCGCTTCGCGACCGTGTCGCGGTCGCGCTCGATCGCGGCCTTTGCGGTGGCGATCGCCTCGCGCAGGCGCTCTGCTTCTCGTTCATCCGCCGGACGGTCCGGGGGCGGCTCGAAGGCCCCGTGCAGATGATGCGCCGGCCCGATCGCGACGCCGGCCGACGCCGCCACCCCGGTCAGGATGCCGTCCGGTGCCGCCGGTATCGTCGTCATCGTTGGTGTACGTGGCGCGCTCGGTCTGGGGAGGGGAGGTTGGGCGTCCACGCCGTCGCCGAACCCCTCGTCGGCCAGTGCCTGTAGCGCGGCGAGCGCCTCGTGAGCCTGGGGGCCCGACGCGGTCACGAGCAGCGTGTCACCGAACCGCGCGCCGAGCGCGACCACGTTGGTCAGGCTGGTCGCTTTGACTGGTTGGCCGTCGGGGGCCCTGGCGACACGGACGTCGGCGTCGAAGCCGCGCACGGTTTCGACGAAGCGCGCGGCCGGGCGGGCGTGCAGCCCGATCGCGTTGCGCACGAGGATCGACGTTTCGGCATCAGGCTTTGGGTCCTCGCTTCGCTTGGCGTCCGTCGGATGTGGCGCGGCAGGCCCTGCAGGCGAGGCATGGACGCCCGGCGGGCCGTCGCCGCGACCGCCTTCAGTCCGAGTTTCGGGAGGCCCATCGCCGTCGGTACCCAGCTGCGAGCTCTTCATGGCGAGCGCGCCCCGCGCCTCGGCCGCCACCTCCTTAAGTGACGCGCCACCGCTCGCCGCCGCCGCGGCGGCCACCGCGCCCTCGACCAGCGGCGCCTCGCTGAGCAGCACGGG
>DATFDC010000019.1:0-9076 GCA_035252415.1 Solirubrobacteraceae bacterium | reverse complement strand
CGTTCCGCTCGCCAGCGCGATCCCCTCGCCCGAGGCCTCGCGCCAGGGCACCGCGCCGGGCAGCGCCGCGCCAACCACCAGCACGTTCTCGGCTCCCTCGGCCCGTAGCTCGCCGTCGACCGCCACCCCCACCCGGGCCATCGGTTGCTCGGCCAGGTAGTCGGCGACGAAGCGCGGCTGGTCCAACGCCGGGACGCCGCGCAGAGGCAGCCCGAGCACGCGCTCGTGCGTGGCCCAGTGCGAATCGAGTTCGATCGCTCCGGAGGCGAACCCGCCGGCGGCGAGCACGAACGACGGCGCGGCGTAGCGGGTGTCGCGCCCGGCGGTCCGCGCGATCACCGCGCTCATCCGCGTGCCGGACCGCTCCGAGTCGACCACCTCGGCGCCGAGGATCAGCCGCCCGCCGGCGCGGCGCAGCGCGGCGCGGAGGATCTCGAACAGGCGCATGCCCGGAACGGACGGTGGCAAGGTGGGGATCTCGAACACCCGGCGGCCGAGCCTGTGCTCGAGATCGGACCAGGTGCCGTGAGGATCCCGGACCCCGAGCATCGCCGGCAGGCCCACGCGCTCGTCGGCCTGGAGCGCGATGGCCAGACGGGCGGCGAAGCCGGCTCGCCACGTGGCGTCGTCGAAGCGGCGGGCCAGCCCGAGTGTGCTCTCGTCGGCACGCTGGACCTCGATGTCCGTCTCGACCGCGCGGGCGGCGATGCCCGCTCGGGTGAGGTTGGCCGCGCACAGTGACGCGTGGAAGTCTCTGAGCGGGCGCACTCCGACCACGCAAACGCGTTCGCCGGCCGCGGCATTCCCGCCCGCCATCGTCTCGGGGACCAGCGCCGAGGGCCGCAGGGCACCGATCGCGCTCGGGAGCAGCACATTGTGCTCGAGATCGCCGACATAGCGATACCCGGGCAGCGGACCCGCCTCGACGCACGAGCGAAACCAACTCGCCGCCTCGGTCACCGCGTCGAATCCGAGCAGCGCGTACGGGTGATCCGGGTGCGTGGCGATGAAATCGCGCAGCGCGGTGCCCGGCTCAGACACTCGCTCCGGGGCGTACCCGAGCACGTCGATCGTCCCGGGCGCAAGGTGGGTCGATCCGACGCCCTTGGCCAGCACGCACACGCGCGCGCCGCCCTCGGCGAGTCGCGCGCCCGCGGTCAGACCCGCGGTGCCCGCGCCGACCACGATCGCGTCGTAGTGCAGCTCGCTCCTCATGACGGCAGGTGCTCGACGCCGAGCACTCCCTGGAAGATCCAATCGTCGAGCCGCACCTGCCGAAGCTGGTCGCCGTACAGGATCGGCCACATGCCCTTCCAGCGCTCCTGCACGAAGTGGTTGAGCGCCCCGTTGGTCTCCTCGGCGGTGAGACCGTCGAGGCCGTGCAGGATGCCGGCGGCCCGGTAGATGCAGAACCCGCCCTGGCACGGTCCCATCCCGAGGCGCAGCAGGCGGCGGATGTCGTCGAGGTTCGTGGTGGCGCGCCGGCGAATGGCGTCCTCGAGCTTGCCGCGCGTGACCATCTCGCACTCGCAGATCAGCTGCGCGTCGGTGAGATGCTGCTCCTTGCGCTCCAGGCGCTCGCCGAGTCGGTAGGTCTCCTGATCCTCGGAGCCCGGCAGCGGCTCCGTTTTCGTCGTGCACGGTCGCGGCTCACCGAGGTGCCGGCACACGGCGTCGACCGTGTCCTCGGCCATCAGGCGGAACGTGGTGAGCTTGCCGCCGGTGATCGTCACGAAGCCCTGCACGCCGTCGCGCTCGGCATGGTCGAGCAGGGCGTGGGCGCGGGTGACGTCGCGGGTCTGCGTGTCGGACGCCTTGGCGTCCTCGAACAATGGCCGCACGCCGGTCCACACCCGCAGCGCCCGGGCCCGGCGGAAGCCGGGGACCAGCTTCTCACCGTCGTCGAGCATCGCGTCGACCTCGTTCTGGAGAACCGTGTGGTCGTCCGGGTCGTCGGTGTGCTCGTCGGTCGTGCCGATCACGCACACGGTGCGGATCGGGACGATGATGTCGCCGTCGGTCGGCATCTGGCAACGGTTCACGCACGTGTTGACCAGCCGGTGGTTCATCGCGATCATGATTCCGCGCCCCGGGAGGATGCGGACTCCCTCGATCCCGGCCAGTTCGGCCACCCGGCCGGCCCATGCGCCGGATGCGTTCACGGTGACCCGGGCCTCTACGTCGATCTCCTCGCCGGTGCCCACAGCGCGCAACCGCGCCCCGGTCACGCGATCGCCGTCGCGGTGAATGCCCACAGCGGCGTGGTAGGGCAGCACGCGCGCACCGCGCTCCTGGGCGCCGCGGGCCATCGCCCACACGGTCTTCCACACGTCGATGTTGGCGTCGGGCACGCGGAACACGCGCGAGACGTCGGGGTTCATCCGAGGCTCCTCGCGCAGGGCGACCGCCGGGTCGATCTCCTCGCAATCGACGCCGGTGGCGGCGCAGCCCGCGGCGAACTTGTCGGCGTAGGCCGGGTCGTCCCACGGCGTGGTCACGAAGAACCCGCCGGTGTCCTCGATGCAATCGGCGGCGATGCGCCTGAGGACGCGGTTCTCGCCGATGCACTCCTCGGCGGCCTTCGGGTCCTTGACCGCGTAGCGCCCGCCCGAGTGGACAAGACCGTGGAAGCGCCCGCTGGTGCCCTCGGCCAGGTCGGCCCGGTCCGCCAGCACCACATCGAAGCCGCGCAGGGCGGCATCCCAGGCCACGCCGGCGCCCGTGGCTCCCCCACCGATCACCAGGACGTCGGTGCTCAGGGTGGCCATTGAGTCAGACTACCGAGTGTGCGAGGGCGGCCGCCAGGGCCGCCCTCGCCACCGCATCTCAGCTGCCTGAGTCGAACCAGTCGAACGTCCGAGTCACCGCGCGCTTCCAGTACTTGTAGTACTCGTCACGCTTCTCGGCCTCCATGTTGGGCTCCCAGCGCTTGTCCTCGGCCCAGTTGTCGCGGACGTCCTGCTCGCCCTCCCAGAATCCGACCGCCATGCCGGCGGCATACGCCGCGCCGAGCGCGGTCGTCTCGGCAACCTGCGGCCGGACCACCGGCACGCCGAGGATGTCGGCCTGGAACTGCATGAGCAGGTCGTTGGCCACCATGCCGCCGTCGACCTTGAGCTCGTTGAGGGTCACGCCGGAGTCGGCCTCCATCGCGTCCATGACCTCGCGGGTCTGGAACGCGGTCGCCTCGAGCGTCGCCCGTGCGATGTGACCCGCGTTGACGTAACGGGTCAGGCCGGCGAACACACCGCGCGCGTTGGACTTCCAGTACGGCGCGAACAGGCCGGAGAACGCGGGCACGATGTACAGGCCGCCGTTGTCCTCGACCGACTGCGCCAGTTCCTCGACCTCGGGCGCGGCCTTGATCATCTTGAGGTTGTCGCGCAGCCACTGCACGAGCGCCCCGGTGATCGCGATCGAGCCCTCCAGGGCGTACACGGCGTCCCTGTCGCCGATCTTGTAACAGACCGTGGTGAGCAGGCCCGACTTCGACTGGACGGCCTCGGTCGCCGTGTTGAGCAGCATGAAGTTGCCCGTACCGTACGTGTTCTTGGCATCGCCGGTGTCGAAGCACGCCTGCCCGAATGTGGCTGCCTGCTGATCGCCGAGATCACCGGCGATCTGGATGCCCTTCAGCGCACCGGTCTTGACCTCGCCGTACACGCCGCTCGAGGGCTTGATCTCGGGCAGCATCGACATCGGCACGCCGATCGTCTTGGCGATGTCCTCGTCCCAGGCGAGCTTTTCCAGGTCCATCAGCATCGTGCGGCTGGCGTTGGTCACGTCGGTGATGTGCAGGCCGCCGTCGGTGCCGCCGGTCAGGTTCCAGATGCACCACGTGTCGATGTTGCCGAACATGAGATCGCCGTTCTCGGCCTTCTCACGGGCGCCGTCGACGTTGTCGAGGATCCAGCGCACCTTGGGGCCCGAGAAATAGGTCGCCAGCGGCAGACCCACCTTGGCCTGGAACCGGTTCTGGCCGCCGTCGGCCGACAGCTCGTCGACCAGCTTGTCGGTGCGGGTGTCCTGCCAGACGATCGCGTTCATCACCGGCTCGCCCGTGTTGCGATCCCAGACCACCGCGGTCTCACGCTGGTTGGTGATGCCGAGCGCGGCGATGTCGTCGCCGCTGGCGCCGGCCTTCTCGACCGCCTCGTCGATCACCTCCTGACAGCGTGCCCAGATCTCCTTGGGATCGTGCTCGACCCAGCCCGGCTTGGGATAGATCTGCTCGTGCTCCTTCTGCGAGACGGCTTCGACCTGGCCTTCGTGGTTGAACACCATCGCTCGCGAGCTGGTCGTTCCCTGATCCAGCGCGATTGCGTACTTCGCCATGCGTTTTCTCCTTTCAGCCCGCCAGCGCTTCAGCGGCACTCTTGAAGAGGTAGTAGGTGGAGGTCGCACCCGGGTCCTGGTGGTCCTTCGACCGTTCGCCCAGGTAGCTGGCGCGCCCCTTGCGCGCCACCAGCGGCGTCGTTGCCTTCATGCCTTCCTCGGCCGCCTGCACAGCTGCGCGCAGGCCGCCGTCGAGATCGGACGCCGCCTCCAGGGCCTCCACGGCCGGAGTCAGCGCGTCCACCATCGTCTTGTCTTGTAGCTCGGCCTTGCCGCGCGCTTGGACTCCCTCCAGCGCCTTGCGCCACGCCGCGGCGAACGCCGGCAGGTCGACTTCCTCCTGGCCGGCCAGCGCGGTGCCCATCTGCAGGAACAGCGTCCCGTACAGGGGCCCCGCCGCCCCGCCCACGCTGGACACGAGCGCCATCGCCACGGTCTTGAGCACCGCACCGGGGTCGGCCTGTTCGGCGGCGCCGAGCTTCTCGAGCGCCTTGGTCATTCCCCGGTTCATGTTCGTGCCGTGGTCGCCGTCACCGATCGCGGTGTCGAGCGCCACCAACTCGGCCCGGTGCTCGGACATCTCGCCGGCGAAACGGTTCATCCAGTCCAGCGTGGCGTCGCGGGTGATGGCCACGGCTGTGTTACGCACCCCAGCGGAGAGCCGGGGTGTTCACCGGGGCGTCCCAGTAGCGGACCATCTCGTCGTCGAGCTTGACCAGCGTGATCGAGCAGCCCTGCATCTCCAGTGAGGTGATGAAGTTGCCGACCAGGTTGCGCTCGATGGTCAGGCCGTGCTCGGCGGCGATCTTGGCCACCTCGGCGTACATCACGTAGAGCTCGATCAGCGGGGTGCCGCCCATGCCGTTGACGAAGGCCAGCACGCGATCGCCTGAGCTGAACGGGAGGTCCTCGAGGATCGGGGTCATCAGCCGCTCGGCGATCTGGGACGCGGGGCCGATCTTCTCGCGGAAGCGGCCGGGCTCGCCGTGGATGCCGATCCCGATCTCCACCTCGTCGTCGCCCAGCTCGAAGCTCGGGTTGCCCGAGGCGGGCGTGATGCATGGGGTGAGGGCCATGCCCATCGAACGGCCGTTGGAGTTGACCCGCCGGCCGAGGTCGGCGACCTCCTTCAGTGAGCGCTTGTCCTCCGCCGCACCGCCGCAGATCTTCTCGACCAGCACGGTGACGCCGACGCCGCGACGCCCGGCCGTGTACAGCGAGTCCTCGACGGCAACGTCGTCATTGGTCAGCACGGTCTCGACTTCGATGTCCTCGCCCCGGCCGAGCTCGGCGGCCATGTCGAAGTTCATCACGTCACCGGTGTAGTTCTTGACGATGTGCACCACGCCGGCGCCGCCGTTGACCGCCTTGGTCGCCTCCGCCATCTGATCCGGGGTGGGAGAGGTGAACACCTCGCCCGGACACGCGGCGTCCAGCATCCCCGGCCCCACGTAGCCGCCGTGCATTGGCTCGTGCCCCGAGCCTCCTCCACTGATCAGTCCGACCTTTCCCTGGACCGGTGCATCCTGGCGCACGACGAACGGCGGGTCGTAGGAGACCCGTACGCGATCACCATGTGCCGCTTCGACGCCGCGAAGCGCGTCTTGGAGGACGGCGTCGGGCGAGTTGATGAGCTTCTTCATGGCCCCTTCTTTCTAAGCCTGAACGGACGAACCGTGGGTCACGAGCGCACACTCGCCGTTGTACGGCGGCCGAGTGTGCGGTGGTGACCCGCATAGGTGCATAAATCCACACTCACTCCGACTGGAGATCCGAGTGTGGGTTTGTGACCCACGCGCGCGTGGGCGAAGGAGTACAGCGCCGCGTAGCGGCTCAGCACGGATAATGCCCAGCAAGCACCCTCCTTCTGGACCTAACGCTCTCCACCCACGAGCCTCGAGTTGCGACAATAACGGAAAGGGTGCGACAATGTCAAACATCGTTCAACCCTAGGGCGGGTATCAGAGGTCGGGGTCGCTGGGCGCTACTGAGGTGCCGGGACGCATCCAATCCATCGAGCGGGCTGCCGCCATCCTGCGGTTGCTTTCCGGTCGCTCACGGCGGCTGGGGGTAGCCGAACTGGCCGGCGAGCTGCGCCTGCCCAAGGGCACCGTGTACGGGATCCTCAGGACGTTGCAGGCGGTCGGGTTCGTCGAGCAGGACCGCGACTCGGGCAAGTACCGGCTCGGTCCGGCCCTGCTTCACATGGGCTCGAGCTACTTGGACGGCAACGAGTTGCGCACGCGTGCCCTGAACTGGGCCGACGGCCTGGCGACCCGGAGCGGCGAGAGCGTGCGGATCGGCACCCTGCACGAGAACCAGGTCCTGATCGTCCACCACGTGTTCCGGCCGGACGACACCCACCAGGCGCTCGAGGTCGGCAGCCTGCTCCCCGTGCACGCCACCGCGCTGGGCAAGGCGCTGCTCGCCCACCACGACTACCTGGTGGCCGAGCTGGCCCCCGGCTCCCTGCCCGGCTACACGCCGGCGACCGTGACCGACGTGTATCGCTTCCGCTCCGAGCTCGAGGCGATCGGCCAGCGCGGCTGGGCGGTCGAGGTCGGTGAGCTGTTCCACGGCTCGGCCTCGATCGCGGCGCCGATCGAGGATCGTCAGCGGGTGACCGTGGGCGCGATGGGCATCGCCGGGCCGATCGAGCGGCTGTGCGACGGCCGCCAGCCCAAGCCCGAGTTCGTGGACTATGTACTGGAAGCCGCCCGGGCTGTGTCGCGCGAGCTCGGCGCGATCCCGTGGTAGGTCCTACACACGACGCGATCTCATCGCGCGGCGCGATTCCGTGGTAGGTCCTACACACAACGCGATCTCATCGCGCGGCGCGATCCCGTGGTAGGCGCTGAGGCGCATAGACTCCGCGCGTGGGGCCAGGAAGCTTGAGCGGGCGATTCGTAGCCTCGATCGACCAGGGCACCGCGTCGTCGAGGTGCTTCGTCTTCGACGACCGGGCGAGAGTCGTGTCGGTCGCCCAGCACGAGCATCGACAGCATTTCCCGCGGCCTGGCTGGGTCGAGCACGACCCGGAGGAGATCTGGCGCAACGTCCAGCTGGTCGTGCGCGTGGCGCTCGACAAGGCCGACCTGTCCCCGTCGGATCTGTGCGGCGTGGGCATCGCCAACCAGCGCGAGACCACCGTGCTGTGGGACCGGCGGACCGGCGCGCCCGTGCACAACGCGATCAACTGGCAGGACACCCGAACCGACCGGATCTGCCGCCAGCTGGTCCGCGAGCACGGGCAGGAGCTGTTCCGCGAGAAGACCGGGCTGCCGGTCTCGACGTACTTCTCGGGCCCGAAGATCCGCTGGCTGCTCGACCACATTCCCGGCCTGTGCGAGCGGGCCGAGGCGGGCGAGGTGCTGTTCGGGACGATCGACTCGTGGCTGATCTGGAATCTGACCGGCGGGGCCGACGGCGGGCGTCACGTGACCGACGTGACCAACGCCAGCCGGACGCTCTTGATGAACCTGCACACGCTGGACTGGGACCCCGCGCTGCTCGACGCGATCGGGGTGCCCGCGGCGATGCTCCCCGAGATCCGCGCCTCCTCGGAGGCCTACGGCGAGGCCGGCCCGCCGATCGCCGGCGTGCCGGTGGCCTCGGCGCTGGGCGACCAGCACGCGGCGCTGGTCGGCCAGACCTGCTTCAACCCCGGCGATGCCAAGTGCACGTTCGGGACCGGAAGCTTCTTCGTGCTCAACACCGGCGAGCGGCCGGTGACCTCCAACAGCGGGCTGCTGACCACGCTGGCCTACAAGCTCGGGTCGGCCGAGCCGGCCTACGCGCTCGAGGGATCGATCGCGATCACCGGCGCGCTCGTGCAGTGGTTCCGCGACAACCTGGGACTGATCGGGAGCGCCCCCGAGATCGAGACGCTGGCCTTGACCGTCGAGGACAACGGCGGGTGCTACTTCGTGCCCGCGTTCTCCGGGCTGTTCGCCCCCCACTGGCGCAGCGACGCGCGTGGCGTGATCGCCGGGCTCACTGGTTACATCAACAAGGGGCACCTGGCCCGGGCGGTGCTCGAGGCGACCGCCTGGCAGACCCGCGAGGTGATGGAGGCCATGAACGCCGACTACGGGCGCGCGTTGTCGGCGCTGCGCGTCGACGGCGGGATGACCCCGAACAACCTGCTCATGCAGTTCCTGGCCGACGTGCTCGACGTGCCGGTGATGCGGCCGATCGTGGCCGAGACGGTGTCGCTCGGCGCCGCCTACACCGCGGGCCTGGCCGTGGGCCTCTGGCAGGACACCGAGGGCCTGCGCAAGAACTGGCACCGCGCGGCGGAGTGGCTGCCGAGCATGGACGCCGATGCGCGCGAGCGGGGTTACCGCAAGTGGAAGAAGGCGGTGGCGCGCACGATCGACTGGGTGGAAGAGGACGAGTGAGCGCGGGACGCCTGACTGACCTGACACTCGCCGGACCGCGTGGCTCCAGTGTCAGGAAACTCGGTCCAGAGCCGAGTGAATCCGCTTGGTGAGAAGCTGGCCCAGCGTCGTTGCGTTTGGCGGCGGTGTGGTGGATGGTCTCTGGCGGCTTCGGGCTGACTCCTGAATCTGCTGTCGCCGTTGGGCTGACTTGCGAATGAGTTGTCGCCCGTTGCCGCCAGGACCTCTGGCGTGACCTGATAGGAGCGTGGCATCGCCCCGACCAAGGCCTGTCCGCCAGGAGTCCGCTTCTTGCTCAACTAACAGAAGGGACGTGTGGGATGGTGACGATCGGGATCGAT
>DATFDC010000018.1:0-3716 GCA_035252415.1 Solirubrobacteraceae bacterium | reverse complement strand
GCCACCGCCGAGCGCGACGCGGCGCTCAAGGCCCGGGCCGCGCTCGAGGGCGAGCTCGCGCAGGAGCGCCAGCAGGTTGCCACCCTGCGCGAAGGGGCCGTGGCGGCCGAAGAGCGACTGCGCGAGCTGACCGGTGAGCTCGAGCGAGAGCGGGTCCGGGCGGCGGGGGTCGAGCCGGCACAGGCGCGGATCGCCGAGCTCGAGCGAGAGGTTCGGAGCACCGGGATGCGGGCGGACAAGGCGGAAGTCGAGCTCCAGGTCGTGGCGCAGCGGGTGGAGAAGGCCGAGGCCGATCTGAAGGCTGCGCTGGGTCGAGCCGATCAGGCGGAGGGCGAGCTGCGCCTGGCCGGCGGCCGGGCCGACAAGGCCGAGGCGGCGGTCGAGCAGTGGCAGGCTCGGGCCCAGCAGGTCGAGCCCGAGCTCGAGCGCGGCCGCGCCCGCGTCCAGGCCCTCGAGGACAAGCTCGAGCAGGATCGCGCGCGGACCGCCGAGCTCGAGGGTCAGCGGACGCAGGATCGCGCGCGGATCGAGGCACTCGAGGGCAAGCTCTCTGACGGTCAGGCTCGCGTGGCCGAGCTCGAGGATGAGCGCAAGCTGGATCGCGCGCGGATCGCGGAGCTGGAAGGCGAGCGCAGGCTGGATCGCGCGCAGATCGAGGCACTCGAAGGTGAGCGCAAGCTCGATCGGGCGAGGGTGGAGGAGCTCGAGGGTGAGCGCAAGCTCGATCAGGCAAGGATCGAGGAGCTCGAGGGCGAGCTTGAGCGCGTGCGGGCACAGGCCGAGGAGGGGGAGAGCGCGATCGCCGACCTCGAAGCCCGGCTCGAGGAGGCCGAGTCGCAGCCTGCTCCGGTGGTCGCCGAGACGCCCGCCCCGGTTGTCGAGGCGCCGGCTCCGGTGCTCGAGCCCGAGGAGCCGGCGTCGGCCGAACCGGACTCGTCTGAGCCGCCCCCGTCCGCACCAACGGTCGCCGAGCTGGCCCGGCTCGAGGTGCCGATCGATGCGCGGGATGCCCAGGTGGCGGGCGGGGTCAGCTGGCAGCCGACCGCCAAGCGGACGCTGTCGGCCTCGCTCGCCCGCGAGTCGGTGTGGCGCAACGTCCTCAAGGAGACCGTCGAGGTGCTCGGGTCGGAGGGCGGCTGGGACACGGTGACCGCCTGGCTGCCCGACGACGCCAACAAACTCGACTGCGCCGCCACCTGGACCGCACACCGCGGTCTGGACCGCTTCGAGGCGCTCACCTGGGAGGTGTCGGTCAGCCGCGAGGGTTCGCTGCTCGATCAGGCCCTCCAGGCCCCGCACCTGACCTGGCTCACCGACATCGACGCAGTCGACGACGCCCGCCTCCAGACCGCCGCCGCGCACGGGATGAGCTCGGCGCTGCTGCTGCCGGTACGCAGCGGAACCACCACGATCGGCCTGCTCGAACTGCTCACCCACGACAGCATCGAGCCCGACGCCCAGATCGCCCTCTCACTCGAGGCCTCGGCCCTGCAACTGGGCCGCTTCGGGCACCTTCTGAGCCTCGGCAAGTCCTCGTAGTCGGTCCGTCCGCCGCGTATGCGAACATGTGTTCGCGTGAGGTGGAGCAACCTGGAAATCGGCGAGGAGGAGCGGGCCCGACTGCCCGGCTACCGCGAGGAGGCGGTGGTCCGCCATTTCGACGCACCCGAGGCGATCGAGACGAGGTTCTACGAAGTCCGCGCCAAATCGATCCTCAACCGCGTCCCCGAATCGTCGCAGGTTCCTTTCCGTTGGACCATCAACGTCTACCGCGGCTGCACTCACGCCTGCGCCTACTGCTGCGGTGGCGAAACGCCGATCCTGATGGCCGACGGAAGCCACAAACCGATCGCGGAATTGGAGCTGGGGGACGCGATCTACGGGACCGATTTTGGGGAGTTTCGGTACCGGCGCTACGTCCGGACGACCGTCCTCGACAAGTGGATCACGATCAAGCCCGCGTACCGCGTCACGCTGGAGGACGGAACCGAGCTGGTCCTCAGCGGCGATCACCGGCTGCTGAGCAACCGCGGCTGGAAGCACGTGCTCAATTCGGCGCGGGGCGAGCCGGATCGCCCGCATCTGACGACCAGGAACCGACTGGTGGGAACAGGCGCGTTCTCGCCGCAACCCGTCCACGACGTCGATTACCGCCGGGGTTACCTGTGCGGGATCGTTCGCGGCGACGGCACCCTGGCGTCGTACCAGCTCAACCGGTCCGGGCGTGGTGGCCACTACACCGGCTATCGCTTCCGCCTCGCGCTGGCCGACCTGGAGGCGATTCGCCGTGCACGAGAGTTCCTCGCTGCGGCTGCCGTCGACACCGGACAGCGGGTGTTCCAGCGCGCGGCGGGCCAGCACCGGGAGATGACCGCCATCTCGGCTCAGAGCGCGTCGTCATTCGAGCGGATCAGCGAGCTGATCGAGTGGCCTGTGATTCCGAGCCTTCAGTGGTGCCGCGGCTTTCTGGGCGGGATCTTCGATGCGGAAGGCTGTCGAGGTGACTACGCCCTCAGAATCAGTAACACCGACTCGCTGATCCTGGCGTGGACGGAAGCGTGCGCTCGCAGGTGTGGCTTCAACACCGCCGTGGACCGTACTGGCAACCCGAACGGTCTCAGCTCCATACGCATCCGTGGCGGACTGTCGGAGCACCTCCGCTTCTTCCACCTGACCGATCCGGCCATAACGCGCAAGCGGGACATCGAGGGCCAGATGGTCAAGACGTTCGCAAAGCTCCGGGTGGCCGAGATCGAGCCACTCGAGAACGCTCTGCCGCTGTACGACATCACGACGGGGACCGGCGACTTCATCGCCAACGGGGTGGTCAGCCACAACTGCTTCGCGCGCCCGACGCACAAGTATCTGGACTTCGACGCCGGACGGGACTTCGAGCGGGAGATCGTGGTCAAGGTCAATGCGCCCGAGTTGCTGCGGGCGGAACTGGCGCGACCGTCGTGGAAGGGCGAGCATGTGGCGCTCGGGACGAACACCGATCCGTACCAGTGGGTTGAGGGGCGCTACAAGCTGATGCCCGGGATCTGGGAGGCGATGCGCGATGCCGCCAATCCCTGCTCGGTGCTCACGAAGTCTCCGCTTCTCCTACGTGATCTGGACCTGATGAAGCAGATCGCCGCGCGGACTGAGTTCAGCGCCGCGCTGTCGGTGCCGACGCTTGACGAGCGGGCGTGGCGGGCCACCGAGCCGCGGTCGCCGAATCCGCGGGCGCGCCTGGAGGCGGTGGCCGAGCTGACCCGAGCAGGGATCCGGACCGGGGTGCTGGTTGCGCCGATCATGCCCGGGATCAACGACGCTCCGGAGCAGATCGCGCCGATCCTCGAGATGGCCTCGGAAGCCGGCGCGGCTTATGTGACGGGCATCGCACTACATCTGCGCGGGGACGTGAAGAACCTGTTCTTCGAATGGCTGCGCGAGCATCGGCCCGATCTGATTCCGCTGTACCGGCGCCTCTATCAAAGAGGCGCCTACATGCATCCCGACGAGCGAAGGCGCCTGGGCCAGCTGGTCAAGGGTCCGGAATTGCCGCCGGGCGAGCGAATGCGAGGAAGGCTCGAGCCGCCAGGCACGAATGGACGCCGGGGCGCCGGCGCAAGCGATCGTGCAGGGGGATCGCGCGGTGCTGGCGGATCGCGTGGCGCGGGCGGATCGCGTGGCGCGGGCGGATCGCGTGGCGCGGGCGGATCGCGTGGCGCGGG
>DATFDC010000017.1:0-2883 GCA_035252415.1 Solirubrobacteraceae bacterium | reverse complement strand
CTCAGCTCGACCACGCACCAGGAGTCGTCGAGGCGTGGAGCTCGGGTGGCGAAGTGGACGCGCGCGGCGGATCCGTCAGCCCGGCGGGCGGCGAGCGCCGCGGGCAGAGTGGCCGATACGTTCACGACAAGGAGGTCACCGGATCCGAGGACGTCCGGGAGCTCGCTGAAGCGGCCATGCTCGATCGCCCCGTTGGAGCGGTGAGCGATCAGCAGCCGCACCTCGTCGCGACGCAGGCCGCGTGCCTCGGGCGGTTCGTGTGCCTCGAGCGCGCGCGGGAGCTCGAACGCCGGCGCGCTCACGCGAGGACCTCGGAGCTCTCGCGGGCGCGGTAGCGGCCGCTCGGCACGTCAGACTCGATCAGCGAGATCAGCCCGGGAACGCTCGCCTCGGGCGCCGGTCGGTCGGAGATGTCTTCGCCCGGGAACGCTTGCTGGTGCATCCGCGTGCGCATGTCTCCGGGGTCAACGGCGTAGAAGCGGAGCTCCGGATGCTCGACCGCCAGCACCGCGGTGAGCTGCTCGAGGGCCGCCTTCGCCGAGCCGTAGCCTCCCCAGCCCTCGTAGGCCTCGACCGCAGCGTCCGAGGTGATGTTGATCACCGCGGCGCCGCCACGCATACGCGGCAGCACGAGCTGGGTCAGGGCGAGGGGAGCGAGCACGTTGGCTGCGTAGACGCGCGCGAGCTCATCGAGGGGATACGACGCGAGACTGGGCTGCGGACTCGGCCCGAGGATGCCCGCGTTGTTTACGAGCAGGTCGATCCGCTCGCCCGCGGCCTCCACGAGCGCGCCGCGATGCCACTCGTCGGTGACGTCGCCGGCCAGGGTAAGCACTTCTGTGGTGTGGCGGAGCTCCCGCGCGACCCGGTTCAGGTCCGCCGCGCCTCGGGCATCGAGGACGAGTGTCCATCCGCGCTGGGCGAGATCTCGGGCGAGGGCGAGGCCGAGTCCGCGTGAGGCTCCGGTGATGATGGCTTGTGGCATGCGCCCGAAGCTATGACCGGGGCGGTCCCGGTTACCAGACGCAATTGGTCCTAGTCCTTCTGACCTATCGGTCGGTCGCGGGCTGGTGAAAATCGCGATCCTTTGGGGGTCGCCCGCGACGCTGACCTCGTCCTTGGTGCTGTGCAGCCCGGTCCTAGTCTGGCGTGTGGGTCTCCCCGGAGCTCCGGATTGTTGCCACGAGCACGCCTGTCAGATTCGTTAGTCCTCAGAGGCCCCTGGGCGACGTTCTCGTCGATCACGTCCGAGGAGGCTCGATGGAGACGGTTGTGCAGCGCCCGGGTGCGCTGGATGTGCACAAGATGCATGTGACCGCGTGCGTACGCGTTCCCGACGGGGACGGCGGGCGTGAGCAGCACATCGCGGAGTTCGGGACCACGGTCGCCGGTCTGTTGACGTTGCGCGACTGGCTGGCCGCCTACGGGGTCACGCAGGTCACGATGGAAGCGACCGGCGTGTTCTGGAAGCCAGTGTGGGCGGTGCTCGAGGACGAGTTCGAGTTGCTGCTGGTCAACGCTCGGCACGTCAAGCAGGTCCCCGGCCGCAAGACCGACGTCAAGGATGCCGAGTGGCTGTGCCAGCTCGCCGAGGCCGGTCTGTTGCGCGCGAGCTTCGTGCCGCCCAAGCCGATCCGTGCGCTCAGGAACCTGACGCGCTACCGCAAGGCGCAGATCCAGGAACGCGCCCGTGAGGCCAACCGGCTGCACAAAGCGCTGGAGGACACCGGGATCAAGCTCGACTGCGTCGCGACGAACATCCTCGGGAAATCCGGCCGGGCGATGCTCGACGCGCTCGTGGCCGGCACGACCGACCCCGAGGTGCTCGCCGCTCTCGCCCAAGGGAAGCTACGCGCCAAGATCCCCGCCCTACGCGAGGCGCTGGAAGGCCGCTTCGATCATCTGCACTCGGTCTGGATCGGCGCGATCCTCAACCACCTCGACTTCCTCGACGAACAGATCGCCGATCTGAGCGAAGCGATCGGGGAGCAGATCGCCCCTTTCGAGAAAGCCGTTGAGCTGCTGTGCACGATCCCCGGCGTTCAACGGCGCACCGCCGAGGTCATCATCTCCGAGATCGGGACCGACATGAGCGTGTTCCCGACCGCCAAACACCTCGCCAGCTGGGCCGGCCAATGCCCCGGCAACGACAAATCCGCCGGCAAGCGCCGCTCCGGCCGCACCCGCGATGGCTCCAAGTGGCTGGACTGGGCGCTCGAGGAAGCCGCGCTCGCTGCGACCCGCACCAAAGACGTCTACCTCGCCGCCCAATACCAGCGCCTTCGACCCCGCCGGGGGCACAAGAAAGCACTCGGCGCCGTCAAACACTCGATCATCTGCGCCTGCTGGCACATGCTCAGCACCGGCGAGCTCTACACCGACCTCGGCGGCGACTACTTCCAACGCCGCGACCCCGAACGAATCACCAAACGACTCATCGCCCAACTCGAAGCGCTCGGACACCACGTCACCCTGGAGGCCGCAGCCTGACCGAGGTCATTTTCCTGTCAGTTCGTCAGATGCGTAATCGTGGCTCATCATGAGGGCGCGGTCCCGAGCTGCCTATGGAGGAATGTGCCCATGAGGCCAGTCACGTTTGGTGCACGCGCGGGCCGGCTTATGGGTGGGGGTTAATCCGTCGCGGGATGGGGCTGTTTGCCCATACCTAGCCCACCGTCGGACTGCGACGCTGTGTTCACCGTCTACGGAGCACCAGTGAGCGCGAGTCAGTGATTGGGTTGACTCACAAAGGTGACCTCCCGCGGCGGATCGTTGCGTTCGTTGGCGGGTGCCTGCTCGCCGACGAACGCTTGGTGACGTCGACCACGCACAGAGGATGAAAAGGAGGCGTTCGTGATGCTGCTGACGATGGCATTCGTCCTG
>DATFDC010000016.1:0-5594 GCA_035252415.1 Solirubrobacteraceae bacterium | reverse complement strand
GCCCGCGCGGCGGCGTCACGCGAGCGCCGAGCGCGCCGCGAGCCGCCGGCCAAGAAGCCGCGTAGGCGCTCCGACCTGGTGTCCCGGGTGCTCGTGGCGATCCCACTGGCGATCGCCACGATCATCTTCATCAACCTGGGCGGCCTGGCCTTCCAGCTGTTCATCATCGCCGCCGGGCTGATCTGCGTGCACGAGTGCTACCGGCTGCTGGAAGCGTGGCGACCGGTTTCGGTCGTGGTGTTCGCGGCGCTCGTCGGGATGGTGTTCGCGGCTCGCTCGGGAGGTCAGGGCGGCGTGTTGGAGGTGGCGATGGCCGCCCTGCCGGTCACGCTGCTCCTCGTCCTCGCGCGGGAGCAGCCCCGGCCGACCGTCGCCATCGGTGGAACGCTGCTCGGCGTCTATTGGGTCGGGCTGGCCTTCGCGCATGTCGAGCTGTTGCGCGAGCTCCCGCACGGCGACAGTGTGCTGCTGGACGTGCTGATCGGCACGTTCGTCGCCGACACCGCCGCCTACGCCGGCGGCAGGCTGTTCGGCCGCCGTCAGCTCGCGCCCGCGATCTCGCCGGGCAAGACCGTCGAGGGCCTGGTCTGCGGGATGCTCGGCGCGATCATCGCAATATTCATCGCGGGCCTGTACCAGACCTGGCTGACCCAGGGAAATGCGCTCCTGCTCGGGGTGGCCGTTGCGCTGCTGGGGCCGCTCGGAGACCTGTTCGAGTCGCTGGTCAAGCGCGACGCGGGCGTGAAGGACGCGGGCACGTTGTTCGGCGCCCATGGCGGTGCGCTCGACCGGCTCGACGCCGCGCTGTTCACGGTCGTGGTCGGCTTCTACGTCTGGCAGGCCGTCGTCCACTGATCGGCCGGGCCTAGACTGAAGCGTCGTGCCCCGCCGCGTCGCGATTCTCGGCTCCACCGGTTCGATCGGCTTACAGGCCCTCGAGGTCATCGCCCAGCCGGGCTCCGAGCTGTCGGTGGTAGCGCTGAGCGCCGCCGGCTCATGGGAGATGTTGCTCGAGCAGGCCCGCCGCCACGGGGTGCGCAGGGTGGCGATCGCCGACCCCGACGCGGCCGCCCAGGCCAGCGAAGCATGGACGGGGGGAGAGGTGCTGTCCGGGCCCGACGGCGTGGTGCGGCTGATCGCCGACTGCGAGTGCGACATGGTGCTGAACGCGATCGTCGGCTCGGCCGGTCTGCTCCCGACCGTGGCCACGCTCACCGAGGGGATCGACCTCGCATTGGCCAACAAGGAGTCACTGGTCGTCGGCGGCGAGCTCGTCACCGCGCTGTCGCAGGCGACCGGCGCGGCCATCATCCCGGTCGACTCCGAGCACTCGGCCCTCCACCAGCTGCTCGCCTCGGAGCCTCCCGGCACGGTCGATCGCCTGATCCTGACCGCATCGGGCGGCCCGTTCCGCGGCCGGGGGCGCGAGGACCTCGCCGACGTCACCACCGAACAGGCGCTCGCCCACCCGACCTGGGCCATGGGCGGAAAGATCACGATCGACTCGGCCACCCTGATGAACAAGGGACTCGAGCTGATCGAGGCCCATCACCTGTTCGGCACGCCGTACGAGCAGATCGACATCGTGGTTCATCCGCAGTCGATCGTGCACAGCCTCGTGCAGCTGTGCGACGGCGCCACGCTGGCCCATCTGGGCTATCCAGACATGCGTGTGCCGATCTCCTACGCCTTGCATCATCCGGACCGGGTCGACGTCCCGGTCCGGCCGCTGGACCTGGTCGAGGTGGGGGCGCTGACCTTCGAGCCGGTGGACGAGGAGACGTTCAGCTGCGTGCGGCTGGCCCGGGACGCCGCCAAGGCCGGCGGCACCGCGGCGTGCACGCTCAACGCCGCCAACGAGGTCGCGGTGCATGCGTTCCTACAGGGCCGGCTGCGTTTTCTGGACATCGCCGCGGTGATCGAGGAGACGCTGACCACGCTGCCCCCACAGCCCGTCCACTCGTTCGAGTCGCTCGGTGAGGCCGACGCCGAGGCGCGCCGGGTGGCCGGTGAGCTCGTGGCCGAGCGCGCGGCCGCGTAAACGGCGCGTCAACCGGCTCTTCACAGAGTCTCATCCGAGGCTGCCACACTGAAACCCGCGCCATGTCGTACGTCCTCGCCTTCCTCGGCTTCGTCGCCCTGATCATCTTGCACGAGTTCGGCCACTTCGCGGTCGCCAAGGCGGTGGGGATGCGGGTCGAACGCTTCTCGCTGTTCATGGGGCCCCTGCTGGTCAAGGTCCGGCGGGGCGAGACCGAGTACGGCATCGGCCCGTTCCCGCTCGGGGGCTACGTGAAGATCACCGGGATGAACCCCCAGGAGGACATCCCGCCGGAGGTGCGCCACCGGGCCTACTACAACCAGGCGGTCTGGAAGCGGGTCGTGGTGATCCTGGCCGGCCCGGCGATGAACCTGCTGATCGCATTCGGCATCGTCTACGCGCTGGTCCTCTCGGCCGGACAGACAGTGACCAGGCACGGCCAGCCCGTGCTCAACAAGGACGTGACCGGGATCGTGGCCGGCGCGCCGGCGGCGAAGGTGCTGCAGCCGGGAGACCGGATCGTCTCGGTGGACGGCGTGGGCAGCTCCGCCGAAGCGATCCGCAAGCAGCTGGGAACCCACCGATGCGCGGGGCGTCAGGTGAACGGGTGTCTATCCGCGACCGCGGCCCACGTGGTCGTCCGACGCGAGGGCCAGCTCAAGACCTTCGACATCCGCACGCGCTACAACGCCGCCGACAAGCGCCCCGAGCTCGGCTTCAGCTTCGGCGTGGTCACGGAGCCCGTGGGCGCCCTGCACGCGGCGTCGATCACGGTCAGCAACCTCTGGTCGGTGACCACCCGCACCGTCTCCACGGTTGCGCGCATCTTCGAGCCCCAGGAGCGAAAGCAGCTCCACAGCATCGTCTACGGCTACACGGCAACCCAGGAGTCGTTCGCCACCAGCACCACCCAGGCCCTGTGGGTGCTGGCCCTGATCTCGCTGTCGCTGGCCATCATCAACCTGTTCCCGTTCCTGCCCCTCGACGGTGGCCACGTGTTCTGGGCCGTCGCCGAGAAGGTCCGGGGCAAGCGGATCCCGTTCGAGATCATGGAGCGGGCCGGCGTGGTCGGGTTCGTGCTGATCCTGATGATCTTCGTGATCGGCCTGACGAATGACATCTCGACGCTGTCTGGCCCCGGGATAGGGCTGCGGTAACCCCACGGCCCGTTGATAGCGTTAGCCGGACCGGAACCGGACTAACCAAGGGCTGGAGAGGAGAAGCATGGAGAGCAGCGTGATCTCGCCGGCGGTGGGGCGGGCGGTTGACGCCCCGACGGTTAGCGAGGCGCTCCGGCGCACCGCCGCCAACCATCCCGACATCGTGGCCGTCCGGACGGCCGACGACAGCGTCTCGCTGACCTGGTCGGAGCTTCTGAAGCGGGTCGACGACGTCGCCGGCGGACTCGCCAAGCTCGGGGTGGCCCGCGGCGAAACGGTCGCGCTGATGCTGGGCAACCGTCCGGAGTTCCACATCGTCGACCTGGCCGCGGCGATGCTGGGAGCCACGCCGTTCTCGATCTATCTGACCTATCCGCCCGAGGAGATCCGGTACCTGATCGAGGACGCCGGCTCGGCCGTCGCGATCGTCGAGCAGGCATACCTCGAGCCGCTGCTCGCCGCCCGCAAAGACCTACCGAACCTGACCCACGTGATTGTGGTCGACGGGGAGCCGACAGCTCAAGCGATCGCCCTGGCCGACCTCGAGGGCTCCAACCCTGACTTCGACCCCAACACGGTCAGCGGCGCGATCACGCCCGATGACCTGGTCACGCTGATCTACACCTCGGGAACCACCGGGCCGCCCAAGGGCGTGCAGCTCACCCACCGCAACGTGATGGCCGGGGCCGAGACGGTCGACGAGGTGATCCGGTTCGACCCAGGCGGCCGGGTGATCTCCTGGCTGCCCGCCGCACACATCGCCGAGCGGATGGCCCACCACTACATCCCGGTGGTCTACGCCGGCACGATCACCTGCTGTCCGAACCCGCGCGAGGTGCTCTCCTACCTGCCCCAGGTCCATCCGACCTGGTTCTTCGCGGTACCGCGCATCTGGGAGAAACTCAAGGCCGGGCTCGAGACGATGCAGGCCGCCCAGCCCGAGGAGCAGCGCCGCCCGATCGAGCAGGCCATGAACGCCTCGCTCGAGCGCGTCCGCCTCAAGCAAAAAGGCGAGCCCGTTCCCCCCGAGCTCGAGGCGGCGGTCGCAGAGGCCGACGCCAACATCTTCTCCAAGCTCCGCGCGATGCTCGGGCTCGACCAACTGGCCGCGGTCAACGTCGGTGCGGCGCCCACCCCGGTCGAGGTGCTCGAGTTCTTCCATGCGCTGGGGATCGAGCTGGCCGAGCTGTGGGGGATGTCCGAGACCTGCGGCGCCGGCACCTCCAACCGGCCCGGCGAGGTCAGGATCGGCACCGTCGGTCCCGCCCATCCGGGGGTCGAGTTGAAGATCGCCGACGACGGCGAGCTGCTCGTCCGCGGTGACTGCGTGATGACCGGCTACCGGAACTCCCCGGAAAAGACGGCCGAGGCGCTCGACGCCGACGGCTGGCTGCACACCGGGGACATCGGTCGCCTCGACGAGGACGGCTTCCTGACCATCGTCGACCGCAAGAAGGAGCTGATCATCAACGCCGCGGGCAAGAACATGTCGCCCGCGAACATCGAGGCCAGGGTCAAGACGGCCAGCCCGCTGATCGGCCAGGCCATCTGCATCGGCGACTCCCGCCCCTACAACACGGCGCTGATCGTGCTCGACGCCGACTTCGCCCCGCAATGGGCGGCCCAGCAGGGCATCGAGGCCGCCGGGCTCGAGGACCTCGCGCACGACCCGAAGATCAGGGCCGCCGTCGAGGCCGCGATCGAGCAGGCCAACCAGCACCTCTCCCGGGTCGAGCAGATCAAGAAGCTGACGATCGTCCCCGGCGACTGGCTGCCCGGCGGGGACGAGCTGACCCCGACGATGAAGCTCAAGCGTCGCCCCATCGCGGCCAAGTACGCGGCCGAGATCGACGCGATGTACGCCGAACGCTAGTGCCGCAGCGCGCTCCGTGGCACGCCACCGCCCGCGAAGCGGCCCAGCGGCTCGGCATCGATCCACGTTCGCTCAGACGGGTCAGGTGGGTGCACAAGGCGCGGGCGGTGCGGCGCAGCGGGCACCACATCCGCCGGCACTGGCAGTTCGTGCTCGCATCGCCCGAGCCGGATAACTACACCTACGACATCAGCAACGAGACGGAGCTCGCCGGCTGGGTGGCGGGCGTGGCGGGCTGCGACGAAGCCGCCGCCCGCGCCCTCATCCAAGAGCCCGCGAACGATGTCGAGCTTGCGACGAGGCTCCGAACCGCGACGGCCGATCACTGGCGGTGGTCGAAGCCGGCGCCGCCGTTCGGAAAGCGGCTTGGGTGGTACGCGCTCGCGCGCGCTCTCCGCCCGAGGCGGGTGATCGAGATCGGCGCTCACGACGGCCTCGGGTCGCTGCTCCTGCTCCGCGCGCTCGAGCTCAACGAAAACGAGGGCTTTCCCGGCACGCTGACCTCCTTCGATGTGAACCC
>DATFDC010000015.1:0-3441 GCA_035252415.1 Solirubrobacteraceae bacterium | reverse complement strand
TCCTGGCCTGCCGAGCCGCGCCGGGTTCGCGGGCCGGCACGGCGACCGCCACCAGCATCAGGGTGGCGACGACGAACGGCGCGTTGATCGCGAAGATCAGCCGCCAGGACACCGACTCCACGAACCAGCCGCCGGCCAGTGGGCCGATCACGGTGGCGATTCCCGCCCAGGCGGTCCAGGTGCCGATCGCCCCGCCCCGTTCCTCGCGACCGAACGCGGACACGATCACCGCCAGCGAACTCGGCATCAGCAGTGCTCCGAACGCCCCCTGCAGCGCGCGGGACACGACCAGGAACGTGATGCTCGGGGCGATCGCGCACAGCAGCGACACAACGCCGAAGCCGCCCACTCCGATCGAGAACACCCGCCGCTCGCCGAACAGATCCCCGAACGAGCCCCCGACCAGGATCAGCGACCCGAGCGCAAGCAGGTAGGCGTTGGACACCCACTGCTGGCCGGCCAGCCCGCCACCCAGGTCGGCGCGAATCGCGGGCAGCGCGACGTTGACCGCCGTGGCGTCCAGCCCGGCCACGAACGATCCCATGATCGCGGCCAGGAGAGCCAGTTTCTTGTGGCGATCGGACATAGCCCGCGCTATCCCGGCGAGAACAACTCCGGCGTCAGCTCGTCGAGCGAGCCGAGCACCGCTGCGGCCAGTCCCACGGCCTCCGGCGCCGGCGGAAACTCCCGGTTGGGGAGCGCCACGACGAGCATCCCGGCCGCCGCCGCGGAACGCAGGCCGTTGGTCGAGTCCTCGACCGCGGCCGAGCGCGCCGGATCCACGCCCAGCCGGCGGGCCGCCTCCAGATAGATATCCGGCGCCGGCTTGCCGTGCGCGACCTCCTCGCCGGACACCGTTGCGCCGAACACCCCCGCCAGTCCACTGCCCGCCAGCACCGCGTCGATCACCTCGCGGTTGGCCGATGACGCCAGCCCCACCGGCCAGCGCGCCGCGATCCGCCGCACCGCCTCGACCGCGCCCGGCAGCAGCGGCAACTCCCCCGAGTAGCCGGCCAGCAGTCGCGCCACCACCCGATCTGAGATCTCCTCGGGCTCCAACGACACCCCGAGTTCATCCCGCACATAACGCGACCACTCGGGCGCGCTCATCCCCATCATCGCGCGCGTCGCCTCGTCCTTCCAGCTTCCGCCGCTCTCGGCCACCACGGCGCGCCGGGCCGCGTCCCACGCGCCCTCGGAGTCGACCAGCACGCCGTCCTGGTCGAACAGCACCGCCTCGGGCACGTACATTGTCGGACTCATGTTCGACCACGTCACGATACGCGTCACCGACCGCGCGGCCTCGGAGCGCTTCTACAACACGGTGCTCCAGACGCTGGGCATCGACGAGAGCTACCGGACGAACACGTTCAGCCAGTGGCAGGACTTCGGGCTGACGGCGGCCGACGACGAGCACCCGGTCACCCGCCGGCTCCACATCGGTTTCGTGGCGCCCGACCCCGACCGGGTGAAGGCCTTCTGGCAAGCCGGCGTCGACGCAGGCTACGCGGACGACGGCCAGCCCGGGCCCCGTCCCGAGTACGGCGATGACTACTACGGCGGCTTCCTGCTCGACCCGGACGGCAACAGCGCCGAGGCTTGCCTGCACGACAACCTGCGCCGGGACGGCGGGATCGTCGACCACCTGTGGATCCGCGTGGCCGACCTGGGCAGGGCGCGGGGCTTCTACGACACGATCGCTCCGCACGCCGGCCTCAGCAAGAACCACGACACCGCCGAGCGGGTGCAGTACCGCGGCGCGAGCGGATCGTTCTCGCTGCTCCCCGGAGACCCCACCGAATACCTCCACATGGCCTTTCCCACCCGTGACGACGGAAACGTGCAGCGGTTTCATCAACTCGCCACAGGCGCCGGCTATCACAGCAACGGCGGACCGGGCGAACGGCCGCGTTACCACCCCGGCTACTACGCCGCTTTCGTCCTCGACCGGACGGCAACAACATCGAGGTCGTAAATCACCATCGCGATGACTGACCGGCGTAGGATGGGCGGCGTGGCTGACGAGTCCATCGGCAACCGGATCGAGAAGCTCGTGGCCGAGGAGCATGAGCTCCGCCACCGCGAGGAGGCAGACCACTACGACGCCGACCGTCTCGAGGCCGACCAGGAGCGTCTGCGGGCGGTCGAGGTCGAGCTAGACCGCTGCTGGGACCTGCTCCGCCAGCGGCGAGCCCTGCGCGACGCCGGCGCGAACCCCGAGGACGCCCACGTGCGCGACGCGGGCACCGTCGAGCGCTACCTCCAGTAGCCGCGCTCCGTACCCCTTGACGGGTTTGTCATGGTGAGTCCATGAACCTGGACGCCATCCATCACATCACCCGGTCATGACCGAGGCCGTCTGCACGCACCTCGACCAGGTCAACGTAGATCGTCCCGACCACGTGGCCGGCTGCGAGGACTGCCTGAAGATCGGCGGCCACTGGGTCCATTTGCGGGTGTGCCGGACCTGCGGCCACATCGGCTGCTGCGACTCCTCGCCGAACCGCCACGCCACCGCACACGCCCACGAAACCAGCCACCCGATCGTCACGTCGGTCCAACCAGGCGAGGACTGGTCCTACTGCTACGTGGACGACGTGATGTTCCGGCTGGTGAGCGAATGACCGCCTCGGCGACGCTCGCCGGCGAGCCGCTCGGCGCCGGCATGGTCGAGCCGACCGACCGCAATGGCGCGTTCCCGCGTCTGACCGACGATCAGCGCGCCCGCCTGCGCGTGGTCGGCCAGATGCGCGCGGTCGCCACCGGCGAGGTCCTGTTCCGCGACGGCGATCCGGGCTACGACTTCTTCGTGGTCGAGTCGGGCGCGGTGGCGATCGTCGAGGGCTACGGGCACGAGAACCGGGTGATCGGCGTGCACGGCCGCCACCGCTTCCTGGGCGAGATCAACCTGATCGCCGGGTCGCCGGCCTATCTGTCCGCGGTCGTTCGCGACGCCGGCGAGGTGCTCCAGGTGCCGGCCGAGGCGCTGCGCACGCTGCTCGCCGAGGACGAGGAGCTGAGCAACCTGATCCTGCGTGCGTTCATGTCTCGCCGGACGATCCTGATCGACATCGGTGCCGGGGTGAAGGTCGTCGGGTCGCGCTTCTCCCAGGACACCCGCCGAGTGCGCACGTTCCTGGCCCGCAATCGGATGCCCTATCACTGGATGGACGTCGAAGAGGACCGGGAGGCCGAGGCGCTCCTGAGAGGGCTCGGAGTGGGTGCGTGCGAGACGCCGGTCGTGATCGCCGGCCCCGACGTGCTCCGCAACCCGAGCAACGCCGACATCGCGTCGACGCTGGGCTTCGGCTCGCGTGGCGCGGCGCCTCCGATGTGCGATCTGATCATCGTGGGCGCCGGCCCGGCCGGTCTGGCCGCCGCCGTGTACGGCGCCACTGAGGGCCTCGACACGCAGGTGATCGACAAGGTCGCGTTCGGGGG
>DATFDC010000014.1:0-6462 GCA_035252415.1 Solirubrobacteraceae bacterium | reverse complement strand
GCAGGCCGCACCCGACGATGCCCACCGTCGACGCGTCCGGCCGCGCCAGGGCCGCCGTGGCCACGGCCGCCACCGCGCCGGTCCGCAGCGCGGTCACCGAGCGGGCGTCGAGCAGCATGAGCGGCGCGCCGTTCTCGGCGTCGGACAGGCAGATCACTCCGGTCACGGTCGGCAGGCCCCGCTCGGGATTGCCCGGGAACGAGGTCACCCACTTGAGCAGCGCCATCCCGTTCCCCCGGGCCGGCATGGCGCGGAAGTCGCCGAACGGTGGGCACTCGAGGTACACCTTCGGCGGCATCTCCCAGTCGCCGGCGTGGAAGCGGAGCAGCCCCTCGCGCACCCGTTCGATCGCCACCTGCGGCGAGACCGCGTGCAGCACCGCATCGTGATCCAGCACCGGGAGCTCGGGCACGACGGGCACGATACGCTCACCCCCTCCGTGAACCGGCGCCCGAAGCTCACGATCATCGCGCCCACGGCCTCCGAGGAGGAGGCCGCCGCGGTCGTGGCCGCGCTTACGCGGTTCATGCGCGACACTGCTCCGCTGCCGGCGACCCCCGCGCCGCGTCCCAACCCATGGCAGCGGGCGGCCCTCAACGAGGGTGTGATGCGCGCTCCGGGCGATTCGCCGCCGTGGGCGTGACAGAACCGTTCCTTTTCTGCACGCTCGCTTGACAGCGACCGACGCGTATGCGAGCGTCCAGTGCGTTGGTGGGTGGGCCATACCGGCGATCCGCCGGGAGAGAGTGCCTGGGGGCGCAATCATGTGGGGTCATTGTTGTCGTGCTTATTGGCGGGACGGACTGCCCGTCACGCTGCCTCGGCTGAGGCTGCCGGCACGTCGCCGACCCTCCGCGACGCCCATGCCCGTGCTCGCCGATGCGACACCGATGATTGGCATCGCTCAGCCCCCAAAGCCGATGCCGGTTCTCAGGTAGGCGCCGGCTGAGAGCGCGCCGGCTGCCGCGACGGTTGCCCCCACCGTCGCGGCGCCGCGTCTCTCTTCGGCTACCCACCTGTTGTTGGCGGTCGCTTCGGCTGCGGCGCCCCTCCGGCGGCACGGGCTTTTCGGTTCCGATTGTCCGGTGCAAGGTTCGCAAGACGCGAGTGCCGCCGGATGGGTGCCGCAGCCTGCGCTCGACAACCCGGCGTCGCTGCCTCGCTCGTAGCAATGAAGCCGCCCGGCGCGCCCTCCCCCGCCGGATGAGGCTGCCCAGGCCCCACGGACGCCGAGCGTAGCGAGGCCCCAAATCCCAAAATCCCCGCTCCTCGGCAAATTCCATAAACACCGATTGCCTTTTGGTACATTCCCTGGTCCGCCCGCGACCGGAAGGAAGACCGATGCACAGCGCACGCACCGGATCACTTGAGAATCCCGAGGTACTCGAGAACGTTCCCGGTCACATCATCCCGATCCTCGCGCGCGAGTTCGACGACTTCGACACCGAATCGACGCGGTATCTCACGGGTGAGCTCGATGGCGAGACGTTCACCAAGTTCCGCCTGAAGCAGGGCGTCTACGGCCAGCGCCAGCCGGACGTGCAGATGGTCCGCGTCAAGCTCCCGCTCGGCGGCATCAGCCCCGAGCAGCTCGAGGCGTTCGCCGACGGGATCGAGAAGTACGTCCCACTGCGCAAAGGACATATCACCACGCGCCAGAACATCCAGATGCACCACGTCCCGCTGCCGGACGCGGCCGCCCTGATCCGTGAGCTCGGCGACGCCGGCCTGTCGAGCCGCGAGGGGTGCGGGAACACGATGCGCAACGTGACCGGCGATCCGCGCGCCGGCACGCTCGAGGGCGAGCTGTTCGACATCACCCCGTACGCCGGCGCCTACGTCCGCTATTTCGTGCGTCATCCCACGACCCAGAACATGCCCCGCAAGTTCAAGACCGCGTTCGCGTCGACGGCCGGCGACAACACGATCGCCAAGATCCACGATCTCGCTTTCCTCCCGAAGATCAACGAAGACGGCGTCAAGGGCGCCGCGGTCCTCGTCGGCGGCGGGACCTCGATCATGCCGCGCCTGGCCCCGACGCTGTACGAGTTCGTCGAGCTCGACAACGGCGACTATCTGAAGGTCGCCGAGGCCGTGGTCCGGATCTTCGACCGCACCGACTGGCTGCGGCCCAACCGCGCCCGCGCCCGGATCAAGGTCCTGATCGACAAGATCGGCATCGACGAGTTCCGCACCATGGTCGAGGAGGAGCTGGAAGGCGACTGGGTCGAGGAGCGCGACTTCAGCATCGACAGGATCCTGTTCGAGCACGACGAAGAGGCCAACGCACCGGCGAAGCCGCACACGTTCGCCACGCCGAACGGCGACAACCGGGAGTTCATGCACTTCGTGCAGACCAACGTCCAGCGCCAGCGACAGTCCGGCTTCTCGACCGTCGAGGTCAAGGTGACCCGTGGCGACCTGACCCCCGACCAGATGCGGGGGCTGGCAGACATCATGCGCGAGTACACCGGTGGCGCGGCCCGGACCACCGTCCACCAGAACCTGATCCTGCGCTGGGTGCGCGACGAATCGGTCTACGACGTGTGGCGGGCGCTCGGCGAGCTGAACCTGAACGACGCCGGCGCCGACGAGATCACCGATGTGGTCAGCTGCCCGGGCACGGATTCGTGCAAGCTCGGGATCACCAGCTCGATGGGCCTCAACCAGGCCATCCAGGACCAGCTCGTCCAGATGAAGATCGAGGACGGGCTGAGCCGCCGTATCCACATCAAGATGAGCGGCTGCCCGAACGGCTGCGGCCAGCACCACATCGCGAACATCGGCTTCTACGGGGCCTCGATCAAGGTCGGTGCCAACACCATCCCGGCTTACATCCCGCACGTCGGCGGCGCCTATGAGGGCGGCGACGTGCGCTACGGTCAGCGCCTCAAGGCGCGGCTCCCGGCCAAGCGCGTGCCTGAGGCGGTGCAGCGATGGGTACGCTTCTACGAATCCGAGCGGCAGGACGGTGAGGAATTCAACGCTTTTGTGGACCGCGTGGGCCCACAGGAGTTCGAGGCGCAGGTCAAGGACCTCACGCTGCCGATCGAGTTCAGCCTGGAGAACATGAACTACTTCATTGATTGGACCAAGAACGCGCCGTTCGAGGTCATCCGCGGCGAGGGCGAGTGCGCGGTGTGACCATGAGCGTCGCGATCCCCGATCTAGAGACGGTCTCCGCCCAAGAGGTACTCGCCTACGCGGTGGAGCGGTTCCACCCCCGGCTCAAGATGGCCTGCTCCTTCCAGAAGGAGGAGTCGGTGCTGCTGCATATGCTCACCGAGATCGAGCCGGACGCTCGGGTGTTCATGATCGACACCGGGGTGCTGTTCCCCGAGACGCTCCAGACCTGGAAGCGATTCGAGGAGCGGTTCGGAGTCAGGATCGAGGTCGTCGATGCCCGCAGCCCCGACGAGCCCTGGACGATGGCCCGCTGCTGCTCAGAGGCCAAGGTCGATGCGCTCGAACACGCGCTGGAGGACGTCGACGCCTGGGTCACCGGCATCCGGCGTGAGCAGGCACCTACCCGGGCCGCCGCCGCCAAGCTGGAGCACGACGAACGCCGCGACATCTGGAAGGTCAATCCGCTCGCCGATTGGTCGGAGAAGGACCTGTGGCGTTATATCTTCGACCACGAATTGCCCTACCACCCGCTGCACGACCAGGGCTACGCCTCGATCGGCTGCGAGCCGTGCACGCGTCCGGGCGCCGGCCGCGAGGGACGGTGGGCAGGGCTCGACAAGACCGAGTGCGGGATCCACGAATGAACCCTCTGCATTACGAGCTGTCCCACCTCGAGACCCTCGAGGCCGAGGCGATCCACATCTTCCGCGAGGTGGCGGCCGAGTTCGAGCGGCCAGTGCTGCTGTTCAGCGGCGGCAAGGACTCGCTGGTGCTCCTGCGCCTGGCCGAGAAGGCATTCCGGCCTGGGCGCTTCCCGTTCCCGATCATGCACGTGGACACCGGGCACAACTTCCCCGAGGTGCTCGAGTTCCGCGACCGGCTGATCGAGTCGCTGGGCGAGCGGCTGATCGTGGCCAGCGTGCAGGAGTCGATCGACAAGGGGCGCGCTGCCGAGGAGACCGGCCCCCGGGCCTCGCGCAACCGCCTGCAGATCGTGACGCTGCTGGACGCGATCGCCGAGCACGGCTTCGACGCCGCGTTCGGTGGCGCCCGGCGCGACGAGGAGCGGGCCCGGGCCAAGGAGCGCGTGTTCTCCTTCCGCGATGACTTCGGCCAGTGGGAGCCCAAGCGCCAGCGTCCCGAGATCTGGTCGCTGTACAACGGCCGCATCCGCAAGGGCGAGCACGTCCGCGTGTTCCCCCTCTCTAACTGGACCGAGCTCGACGTGTGGCAGTACATCGCCCAGGAGGGGCTCGAGGTTCCCTCGATCTACTTCGCCCACAACCGCCAGGTGTTCGAGCGCGACGGCATGCTCTATGCCCTCAGTCCGCACGTGCAGCTGATCGATGGCGAGACGCCGTTCGAGGCGTCGGTTCGCTACCGGACCGTCGGGGACATGACGTGCACGGGCGCGGTGCGCTCACTCGCCACGACCCTCCCCGAGGTGGTCTCCGAGATCGCCGCCACCCGCATCACCGAGCGCGGTGAGACCCGCGCCGACGATCGGGTGACCGAGGCGGCGATGGAGGATCGCAAGCGCGAGGGCTATTTCTAAGTGGCGCCCGGTGCCGCCACCAACGGGCGCGCTGTGCGTGCCCGCACCAGTGAGCTACTGCGCTTCGCCACCGCCGGCTCGGTCGACGACGGCAAGTCGACCCTGATCGGGCGACTGCTGCACGACTCCAAGGCGATCCTGGAGGATCAGCTCGAGCACGTGATCCGCACCTCCGAGCGGCGCGGCGACGGCTACGTGAACCTGGCCCTGCTGACCGACGGCCTGCGCGCCGAGCGCGAGCAGGGGATCACGATCGACGTCGCCTATCGCTACTTCCAGACGCCCCGGCGCAAGTTCGTGATCGCCGACACCCCCGGGCACGAGCAATACACGCGCAACATGGTCACCGGCGCCTCGACCGCGGACGTGTCGATCGTCCTGGTCGACGCGCGCAAGGGCGTGATCGAGCAGACCCGCCGTCACGCCTACATCGCCTCGCTGCTGCGGATTCCCCATCTGGTGGTGTGCGTGAACAAGATGGATCTGGTCGGCTACGACGAGGCGGTGTTCGAGCAGATCGTCGAGGAGCTGACCGACTGGACCGCGCGTCTGGACATCGCCGACATCACGTTCATTCCGATCTCGGCCCTGCACGGCGACAACGTGGTCGAGCGCTCGCTCGAGATGGCGTGGTACGACGGTCCCCCGCTGCTCTACCACCTCGAGCACGTGGTGATCGCCCCCGATCGCAACCTGACCGACATCCGGTTCCCGGTGCAGTGGGTGATCCGCCCGAACAATGATGAGCACCACGACTACCGCGGCTACGCCGGACAGGTCGCCGGCGGCGTGCTGCACCCCGGCGATGAGGTGATGGTGCTGCCCGGCGGCCAGCGCACCGAGATCGCCGCGATTGACACCTTCAAGGGCCCGGTCGACAGCGCGTTCCCGGAGATGTCGGTCACCGTGCGGGTAGCCGACGAGCTCGACATCTCGCGGGGCGACATGCTCGTCGAGCCCGACGATCCCCCGGCCGCCGCCCGCGAGCTCGAGGCGATGGTCTGCTGGATGGGCTCGGCCCCGCTGCGGGCGGGAGCGCGCCTGGTCATCAAGCACACCACGCGGTCGACCCGAGCCCGGGTCGAGGAGCTCGACTACGTGGTCGACGTCAACACGCTGAGCCATCAACCCGCCGACGAACTGGCCCTGAACGAGATCGGGCGCCTCCGGATCCGCACCGGCTCGCCGCTCATGGTCGATCCCTACGCCCGCAACCGCACCACCGGCAGCTTCATCCTGATCGACCAGGCGACCAACGAGACGGTCGCCGGCGGGATGGTCCTGGACGCGAAGTAGCGTCCGGGGCTCTAAAGTCATCCGCCCTATGTTCAAGAAGGTTTTGGTCGCAAACCGCGGCGAGATCGCGGTCCGCATCATCCGGGCGTGCGAGGAGCTCGGCATCGCCACGGTCGCGGTGTACTCCGAGCTCGACCGAGACGCCATCCACGTCAAGCGCGCCGACGAGGCGTTCCTGCTGGGGCCGGGCCCGGCCAGCGAGAGCTACCTGGTGATCGACAAGCTGATCGACGCGGTCGAGCGGTCCGGAGCTGAGGCCGTGCACCCCGGCTACGGATTCCTGGCCGAGAACGCCGCTTTCGCCGCGGCGCTCGAGAAGCACGGCATCACGTTCATCGGGCCCCCCGCGAGCGCGATCGAGGCGATGGGCTCGAAGACGCGCGCCCGGGAGCTGATGGCTCAGGCGGGGGTGCCGATCGTGCCGGGCACGACGGCTCCGGTCAAGACCGTCGCCGCCGCACGCAAGATCATCGCCTCCGAGATCG
>DATFDC010000013.1:0-3047 GCA_035252415.1 Solirubrobacteraceae bacterium | reverse complement strand
CGTCGCTCGTCACCGCGTCCCCGGTCCGGGCGTGGCCCTGGACCCGGAACCTCTGGCGACCCTCGAACTTGCCGTGCAGGGCGAGTCGCGTCCCGGCCGGGTAGCGCTGCTCGAGCCAGGGCTGATTGAAGAACGTGGCCTTCATCACCCCGGTCTCGTCGGCAACCGTGGCCTCGACCAGCGGCCGCATCCCGCGCCGCCGGACCGATCGGGAGGAGATGCTGCGGACCTGAACGACCACCGTGGCGCTGTCGCCGGGTGACAGCTCGGCGACCGCCCGGGCCTCGCGGCGGTCGCGCGGGAGGTGCAGGAGAAGGTCCCCGACCGTGGCCAGGCCGAGCGCGTCGGCGCCCCGCTGCGCCTTGGGACCGTCGAAGGACAGCGGCGCCGCGAGCCGCGAAGGCTGTGGGTAGCGCACGGGCGCGCCGGCCAACGCGGCGGGATCGAGCGGATCGGAAGTGGCGAATGCGGTGGCGGCCATGGCAGGGGCCTATTTGTCGAGCAGACGGGCGGCATGATCAATGTCTGCGCGGACGGGACGAGGTTAACGGCGACATGACACCCGTCGATCCAGGCCCCCCAGAAGACGTCCGCCAATTGCTGCTGGAGCGGAGCGGCCTGCTCGACCCCGAGCGCCATCCCGAGCTCGATCGCTGGACCTCGGTCGTGCGCCGCGGCACCGGGGCGGCAGTCGCCGCGCTCGCGGTCGTGCAGGGCGAGCGCATCCTGGTCAGATGCCTGTGGGTCGGCGAGGCGAGTGAGCCGCAGACGGCGGAGACATCGGCTTCCGAGTCACTCGAGCAGTTCCTGTCCGACCAGGTCCCGGCACCGCTCTGGGCCGACGGACATCAGTCCTACCTCGAGGCGCCGGTCACCATCGACGGGCATGAGATCTGCACGGTCGCCATCGCCGACGCCGCCCCGCGGGACTGGGACGAGCACGACCGGGAGGTTCTCGATCACACGGTGACCGCGATCGCCAGCGAAGTCCGTCTGCGCCTGGCGAATGAGGAGGCGCAGCGCTTCCACGACCTGGTCGCCTCGCAGCACCGGGTGCACGAGCTGATCGCCGGCGGGGCGCCGCTCAAGGACGTCCTGGTCGAGCTGATCGAAGGGATCGAGCACCACGATCCGTCCGTGATCGGCTGCGTGGTCCTGCTCGACCGCGAGTCGAACACCCTGCATCCCGGCGCCGGTCCGTCGCTGCCGCCGCATTACCTGGCCGCGATCGACGGCGTGGTGATCGGGCCCAACGTCGGCGCCTGCGGCTCGGCCTCGTGGTCGGGCCAGCTGACGATCTCCGACGACATCTCCACCGATCCCAGATGGGCGCCGATCCGCGATTTCGTCCTGGACGCCGGCCTTGGCCACTGCTGGTCGATGCCGATCAAGGCCCCGGCCGGGGAAGTGCTGGGAACGCTCGCCCTGTACGGGCCGCACGCGCGCCGGCCGCTGCCCGCGCACATCTCGCTGATGGAGGACGGCGCACGACTGGCCGGGATCGCCATCGAGCGCCACCGCGCGCTCGAGCGTCTGATCCACGACGCCCGCCACGACGGACTGACCGGGCTGCCCAACCGCACCGCGATCTTCGAGCAGCTCGACGAGGCGATCGTCCGGGTCGAGCCGGGTTCGGCGCTGGCCGTGCTGTTCGTCGACCTCGACGGTCTCAAGATGCTGAACGACACGCTCGGGCACGACCGGGCCGACGAGATGATCCGCGAGGTCGGCCAGCGACTGTCCACGGTGGTGCGCGGAAGCGACTTCGTGGGCCGGTTCGGTGGCGATGAGTTCGTCGTCGTGGCCGAGGGGGTCGCCGACGACGACCAGGCGGCCAAGCTCGGCTACCGCCTGCTCGAGGCGGTCTCCCAGCCGCTGCCCGGCGTCGACTCGAGCGTGGTCACGGCGAGCATCGGGATCGCCCTGCTGACCGACGCGCAGTCCGATGCGCGCGAGGCGCTCCGCCAGGCCGACGCCGCCATGTACGAGGCCAAGCGCACCGGCCGCGATCGGATCACGTTCTTCGGCGGCAGCCATCGAAGCCAGGAGGGTCGCCGGCTGACCCTGGTCCGCGAGCTGCGCGGCGCCGAGTTGCGCGGCGAGCTCGGGCTGGTGTACCAGCCGGTGTTCGACGTCGAGAGCGGCGCGCTGGTCGGCGTGGAGGCGCTGGCCCGCTGGAACAGCCCCGCCCTGGGTCCGGTTGCCCCGGCCGAGTTCATCCCCGTGGCCGAGGACGCCGGACTGATCGTCTCGATCGGATCGTGGGTGCTCCGCGAGAGCTGCGAGACCATGCACCGCATCGCGGCGCAGTTCGGACGTCCGCTCGAGCTGTCGGTCAACGTGTCGCCCCATCAGCTCGCCAACCCCGGCTTTGCGCGCTCGGTCGAGCAGACCCTCGCCCACGCCGAGTTCCCGGCCGATCAGCTCGTGCTCGAGATCACCGAGACCGCCCTGGTGCGCGGCGACACGGTGTCCGCGCACACGCTGCGCGATCTCGAGTCCCAGGGCATCCGGATCGCGCTCGACGACTTCGGCACCGGCAACTCGTCGCTCGCCTGGCTCAAGGAGCATCCGCTCGACGCGATCAAGATCGATCAGAGCTTCGTGGCCGGGCTGGCCGGCGACTCACGTGACCAGGCGATCGTCGCCTCGCTGATCGGCCTGGCCAGGGCGCTGGGCTGCGCGGTGACCGCCGAGGGCGTCGAGACCGAGGATCAGCTGATCGCCCTGCGCCTGCTCGACTGCGAGCGCGCCCAGGGCTTACTGCTCGCCCACCCGCTCGGAGCCGACGAGCTGGCCGAGCTGCTGGCCGATCCGCCGAGCGTGGCTACTCAGCCGAAAGAAGCCACCACTGACCCGGTTGACCTCCGTCAGATAGCTCGAATTCGACATCTCCGTGGGCTAGCGCCTGGACCGTCCCGTCGTCCAGCGGCGCTTCGGCGCCCCGCAGGCAGGTGATCAGCTCCGCGTCGTGCGCGAGCTGCTCGAGCACCTCCCTGAGGGCCTCCCGGGGCCTCCCCCACGCGACGATCTCCTCCTCCACGTAG
>DATFDC010000012.1:0-8689 GCA_035252415.1 Solirubrobacteraceae bacterium | reverse complement strand
CACTCGTGCTGGCGGCCGCCCGCCGCGGCTAAGGCGCGACCGCCTCAGGCGTGGCCACGCGGCGCAGCTCGCGCCTGGCGATCGAGCGTTTGTGCACCTCGTCGGGGCCGTCGGCGAGGCGCAGCGTGCGCAGGTGGGCGTACATCGTGGCCAGCGGGAAGTCGTCCGAGACCCCGCCGCCGCCGTGCACCTGGATCGCGCGATCGACCACGCGCAGGGCCACCTCCGGCGCGGCGACCTTGATCGCCGAGATCTCGGTGCGCGCGTGCTTGTTGCCCACGGTGTCCATCAGCCAGGCGGCGTTGAGGGTCAGCAGGCGGGCCATGTCGATCTCGATCCGCGACTCGGCGATCCAATCCTGGATGTTGGCCCGCTCGGCCACCGGCTGACCGAACGTGACACGCTCCGACGCCCGCCGGCACATCAGCTCGAGCGCCCGCTCGGCCGCGCCGATGCAGCGCATGCAGTGGTGGATGCGCCCCGGGCCGAGCCGAGCCTGGGCGATCAGGAACCCGTGGCCCTCCTCGCTGATCAGGTTCGAGGCCGGGACGCGCGCGTCCTCGAACACGATCTCGGCATGGCCCTCCTGGTCGACGTAGCCGAACACCGGGAGGTTGCGGACGAGCGTCACCCCCGAGGTGTCGCGCGGCACCAGGATCATCGACTGCTGCTTGAACGGCGGCCCGTCCGGATCGGTCTTGCCCATCACGATGAAGACCTTGCAGCGCTCGCGCAGCGCCCCGGACGCCCACCACTTGTGACCGTTCAGCACGTACTCGTCGCCGTCGCGCTCGATCCGCAACTCGATGTTGGTGGCGTCCGAGCTGGCCACCTCGGGCTCGGTCATGACGAACGCCGAGCGGATCTCGCCCTCGAGCAGCGGACGCAGCCAGCGCTCCTTCTGCTCGGTCGTGCCGAACAGGTTGAGCACCTCCATGTTGCCCGTGTCGGGCGCGGCGCAGTTGCACGCCTCCGAGGCGATGTGGCTGCGGCCCATGATCTCGGCCAGCGGCGCGTAGTCGACGTTGCTCAGGCCCGGCGCCTCCACACCCTCGGTCGGCTCGGGCAGGAACAGGTTCCACAGCCCCAGCTCCCGAGCGCGGTCCTTGAGCTCCTCCATGACCGGAGGATGCGAATGCGGATCGCCTGAGGCGAGCAGCTGCTCGTGATAGACCGCCTCGGCCGGATGCACGTGCTCGTCCATGAACGCGAGCAGGCGCTCGCGGAGTTCCTTGCAGCGATCGGAGAGCTCGAAGTCCATGGGCCGGACCCGAACACTACCCGTGCGGGAGCCAGCGAGAGGACTCGCTAGGAGAGGATCGAGGAGATGACGTCCGAGAAGCGGCGCAGGTCGATCGGCTTGGCCACGAACGCGTCGCAGCCGGCCTCGAGCGCCTCGTCCTCGTCGGAGGGCATGACCGCCGCCGTGCAGGCGACGATCGGGATCGAGGCGGTGCTCGGCTCGGCCTTGAGCTTGCGGGTCAGCTCGAGGCCGCTGCCGTCGGGAAGGTTGAGGTCGAGCACGATCATGGCCGGCTCCTCCTCGGCCAGGGCGCGCTCGGCCGCGGCCACGGAATCGGCGACTCGCACCTCGCGGCCCTCGCGCTCGAGCAGCCGCTCGAGCAGCTTGAGGTTGAGGTCGTGGTCGTCGACGACCAGCACGCGACCCTGACGCGACGGCACGGGACCCGCGGGCGCGGAGGAAGACTCCATGGCCTTTCTATCGTCGCCCCGGACGGCAAGCTTTATCGGGGCTTGGAGGATTTGTGGAGGGTCTGGGCTACGCCGGCGGGCACTCAGGCTTCGGGCCGTGCAAGATCACGTTCGCCCGCCCGGGCTGGTTCGCGGTGACCGTCCATCCGCTGCAGCGGTCGATCACCACCGAGGAGAACGTGGTCGTGAACGCGCCGCGGCGGTTGGCCAGCGGCCGGTGGACCCGCCTCTTGGCGCTGCGCAGCGTGACCCGGACGTGGGCGTTCGGCTTGAAGCCGGTGCCGCGTACGGTGACCGGGTTGCGCTTGGTCAGGACCAGCGCGGCGCGGGCCTGATGGGCGCGAGGGGCGCCGATGGCCAGGGTCGCCGCCGTGGCCAGGAGCACAAGCAGCGCTACGACCATGCCGGCGAGTCCGATGCGCTTTCGTTGCACCGCAGGCCAGCCTAGCGCGCTTTGAAGCGGGTGGGGGGCGGGTGGGGGCCCGAATCAGATCCGGGCCCCCACGCGCGATGTGCTTACCGTCGGTGTCGGCGCTTGTGGTCGCGGGAGTATCCGTGACCGTTGCCGGTGGGGACGTTCACTGCCGACATGAACGTCTCCTCGTCGTTGGCCTGCTCGCCGTTGGTCTCCGTGGCTCCGCACAGGGCCGGCGGGTGACCGGTCGTCCCCGTGCCCGGGCACAGGAACAGGTCCGGCTCACGGGTGTCCGACCAGATCGCGTAGGCCTTGGACGACGCGGAGAGCCAGACGTAGTCGCCATAGAACTGGCCTCCGGCGGGACCCTCGAACTGGGTCGGGGCCGGCATCGAGCTAGACGTCAGGCGCGTCTGCCCGAAGCTGACGAGATCCCGGGTGCCGGACAGGCTGAAGTCCGACGAACCGGTCGTCTCGTCGTTGCCGTACTGCCGGTCGTAGTAGTCGACCGCCAGCTTGCCATCGCGCGTGAACGCGCTCCACTGCCAGAACTGATCGGTGTGGGTCTGGCCGCGCGACTGGGTGACGATCTCCTCGTTGCGCGGATCGGTCGACCCCTGGAATGAGCTCCCGCCGTTGGTCGAGACCTTCAGCAGGATCTTGTTCGCGCAGGCGCCGGGCGTCTTGACGCCGGTGTAGGTGGGGTTGCCGTCCTCGGAGCCGGTCGGCGTGCAGCCGTTCGACTCGTTCGAGTCCGCATTGATGTAGGAGCCGAACGTCACCGTGACGATCCTTGGGTTCTGCGGATCGACCGCGCCCGACGGATAGTTCGTGGCCCGGAACACCGACTTGGTCGACGAGCCCTTCTCCGGTACGCACGAGCGCCCGGGGTCCGCACCGTCGCCCTGGTAGGTGTCGCAGTTGGGCAGGTCGTAGTAGTCACTGAGCTTGACCGGGGCGGAGAACGTGTTTCCGCCGTCGGTCGACTTGGCCAGCATCACCTGGTAGTGGTAGTTCGGATCGGCGCTGGTTGCCGGCTGGTTGTTGAAGTTGTCGTACGCGACGTACAGGGCGCCGTCGGGTCCGACGAATGGGTCCGAGAACTGGTTCTCGTTGCACGGCCCGTTGCCGGTGCCGGCACCGAACGTGAAGGTGCAGGCCGAGTTGGTGGCGCTCACCAGCACGCGGGGCGAGAACGTCTCGCCGTAGTCGCTGGAGTGGACCTCGTAGATGTAGGCGCTGCCGTCGGAGGCGAACTCGGTCCAGGTGACGTAGATCGTGTCGCGGAACGGGCTGCTCTTGTTGTCGTCGATTGCCATCAGCGCCTTGTCCTCGAGCACGCTGCCGTGGGTGGCCCCGGTCGGGTCATAGAACGTCGTCGTCGAGTAGCGGCCCGGGAAGTTCCACGACGCCCCGTTGTTCTGGGTCGCGCGGAACACCACGAACGCGCTCGAGTCGTCGGGATTCGGCGAGGCCACGGTGCCGCGGTTGAACAGCTGGCAGCTCTCATACGCGTTCCCGCGCGTGTCCCAGGCCACCGAGGTGTCGCCTCCGGCCTGCCAGTACTCGCGCGCGGAGCCGTCGAACCCACGCGTGAAGCCGTTGGGCATCGTCGTGTCGGCCCAGCTGCGCCCGCCGTCGAGCGAGAAGTGCGCACCGCAGGTGCCGTCGCCGCGGATGTAGTTGTTGTCGCTGGCCACGAGATGCCGCGAGTCGAACGGGTCGACTGAGATCGACGGCTCGTTGTTGGCCTGGCCGCGGCCTTGAAGATCGGGGTCGCTCACGTTGAGGCAGTTCTGGTTGACCTTGACGTCCTGTCCCTTGGTCTGCGAGCACTGACCCTGCTGGGTCGGGAAGTAGTTGCTCGGCGACCCGGTTCCGTTGGGCGATCCGAACGATGACGGCGGCGTGAACGGGGCGCCGTCGGGTCCGCCGCCCTGATCGCCGTCGCCGCCGCCAGGCTGGATGTGCGGCCTGAGCGCCTTGGAGCGAGGCCCGATGGCGCTGGCCAGGGTCTCGGAAATGATCCGTTTCTGGATCTTGTTGAGGTGGCCGTAGGTCAGCCCGGGACGGGCGGACGCGTGGGACTGCAGCAGCAGTAAACCGGCCCCGAACAGCAGGCCCGCGGCCACGATGGCCACGCTAAAACGAAGCTTAAGTGACAACTCCTCCCCTTCCTTATGTGGTGAGCACCCGGCACCCCCGGACCCTAACTCCGCCGGACCCAGGTGGCAACTTTCTTAGGTGGTTTGAGCGACGCCGGCGAGCTCTTCGCGGGTGGGCGGCCAGATCGTCCGGACGCGCTCGAGCGCGTCCCGGGTGCGCGGCTCGTCGGCGTCGCGCGCGGCGGCCTCTAGCTCGGTCAGGGCCGCCTGGAGCCGGCCGGCGCTGAGCATCAGCGCGTCGTTGCGCGCGCGGTGGGCCGCCTGAATAGCCTGATCGAGCTTCCCGGCGGCCATCGCGGCCTCGAGTTGCTCGATCGCGGCGGTCATGCTGGTGAGCATCGAGGAGAGGATTGCCTGGGTGTCGGAGCCGAGGATGTCCTGGAGCTCGGCGATCCGGGTCGGGTCGAAGTAGGCGCTCACCGAAGCCCGATGGGCGCCCGGAGCACCTGGTCGGGGATCCCGAACGCGTCGACCAGCGCCTCGGCGTCGCCGCGCACCTGGTTGCAGAGATCGTTGACCGCGCGAGTGACCGCCTTGCAGCGCGGGCCGGTCAGCCTGCCGTGCTCCTGCAGGTAGCCCCGGTCGAGCTCGATGTGGTAGAGCGCGTACAGGTCACAGAGGCGGTTCAGCACGTCGCGGATCGGGCCCTCCGGCGACTGCTCGACGGCGGTGGCGAACGCCTCCAGGATGACCCGCTCGACGTGGGCCCGGGCGGCGTTCGCCGCGTGATTCTGGACCGCGCGGAACACCTCGAAGGGGTCGTAGCCCTCGTCGATCCCGCGGCGGAAGCGCTGGGCGATGCCCGCCGTGATGTGGCCCTCGCGCCAGCGGAACAGTTCGAGCTGGTTCTCGCGGTCGAGCAGGTCGCCGGTCTCGTCGCGCCCGGGCACGACGTCGGCGATGACCTGCGCGATCTTGCGCGCGAACAGCCGCTCGACCACGGTCTCGACCGCCTGCTCGGCCACGAACAGGACGGTCTCACGCGGATCGAGCTCGCCGAACGCGTCGCGGTAGTCGGTCAACAGCCCCCGCGCCACCAGCATCATCAGGACCGTGTTGTCGCCCTCGAACGTGGTGAACACGTCGGTGTCGGCCTTGAGCGCAGCGAACCGGTTGACGCTCATGTAGCCCGCCCCGCCGCAGCACTCGCGGCAGATCTGGATCGTCTCGGTGGCGTGCCAGCTCGAGGCGGCCTTCATCCCGGCGGCCAGGGACTCGAGCTGGCGCTGATCGCGCTCGCTGGTCTCGTGCTCGTCGCCATGCGCCTTGTGGAATTGCTCGAGCAGCTCGGCCTGGGCGAAGTGCAGCGCGTAGGTCTTGGCCAGCAGCGGCATCAGCCGGCGCTGATGGGTCCGGTACTCGAGCAGCGGCACCTCGGGCTCGTCCGGAGGACCGAACTGGACGCGTCGGTTGCCGTAGCGGACCGCGATGGTCAGCGCGGTCTTGGCCGCGCTGAGCGATGCGCCCGCGATGCACACGCGCCCCTGGACCAGGGCGCCGAGCATGGTGAAGAAGCGCTTCGTGGGCTTCTCGATCGGGCTCTCGTAGGCCCCGTCGTCGTTGACGCCGCCGTATCGGTTGAGCAGCGCGTCGCGAGGAACGCGCACGTGGTCGAACCAGATGCGCCCGTTGTCGACGCCGTTCAGGCCCATCTTCTCTCCGGAGTCCTCGATCCGGACGCCGGTTTGCGTGTTCCCGCTGGAATCCCGAAGCGGGACGACCAGCACGTGGACGCCGTGCGACTCCTCGCCGACGATCAGCTGGGCGAACACCGCGGCCAGGTGAGCGTGGCAGGCGGCGTTTCCGATGTACTCCTTGGAGGCCTCGTCGTTCGGCGTGTTGATGACGAACTCGTCGGCGTCCGGGTCATACGTCGCCGTAGTCTGCAGCTGCTGCACGTTGGAGCCGTGACCGGCCTCGGTCATCGCAAAGCAGCCCATCACCTCGAGCTCGGCGGTCGCCTTCAGGTAGCGCTCGTGGTGGGTGCGGTTGCCGAGCTGCTGGATCGCGCCGCCCCACAGCCCGAACTGCACCCCGAACTTGACCAGCAGCGAGAGATCGCCGTACGCGATCGTCTCGAATCCGGCGATGTTGGCGCCGGCGTCGCCGTGGCCGCCGTACTGCACCGGGAAGCCCGGCGCCGTGAGGCCCTCGGCCGCGATCGTCCGCATCCATTCGAGCACGCGCTCGCGGTATTCCGCGGTCGGGAGGGCGATCGGCGGCTCGAACTCGGGCCGCGCGAGGATGTTGCGGATCTGATGGCGCAAGGAGGCGTAGCGGCCGTCGAGGAGCGGCTGGAGATCCTCGGCCCTGACCCCGGTCGTGTGCGGCTCGGTCGTCGCCATCCCGGCTTCGATCATAAGTCTCGGGTGGCGACGCTCGCGCCGTCAGCCACGCAGCGTGCGATGCAGGCGGCGCAGGAAGCGGCTGTGGGTGGCGCCGATGCCGCTCACGCCAAGCGCCACCACGAGGATCCCGGCTACGAGCGCCAGCCCCGCCAGCACCTCGGGCCAGCGTCGCTGCAAGAACCGCCGGCCCGCCGACAGCAGGCGATCAGAGCTGTCCGGGGCGAACGTCAGCGTCGCCACGATTCCGATCAGCGGCAGCACGAAGCACACGTTGAACAGCAGCAGCAGCAACAGATCGCCGACTGCGTCGACGTCTGCCCCGACGATCGCGGCGATCGCCGCGAAGTACGGAAACGCGGTCGGCAGCTCGACCGCGGTGATCGACGCTCCGAGCACCCAGCTCGACTTTCCGTGTGGATCGAAGTCGGGCGGCTCGCGGTGCGCGAGCCGCTGCCGGAAGCGCCACAGCAGTGCCGCGGCCCCGATCATGGCCAGTCCCACCGCGATCTCGATGATGTTCGTGATGTGATGGCGCGGGTGGGGAAGCACCGAGCGGACCAGCGTCCCTGCGCCGACCACGATCGCCGCGCCGCCCAGGAAGTACACCGCGAACACCGCCAGGGTGAACTCGACCACCCGCTCGCGGGCCCGCTCTCCGGTGGCCATGTACAGCGCCGGCGCGATCGTTGTCGGGTTCAGCGAGTCGGCGAGCCCGATCGAGATGACGATGCCGATCAGCCGGAGCATGCGCGCGCATTCTCTTCTTCCCGGTGTGACTGGGGGTCGCTCGTTAGAGGGTTCTAAGGAGGTCCCTTGGACCAAGCACCCGTCTGGCTACGGGCCTGGCAACGGGGGGGCGCGCAAATTCCAGCATTCCAGCCGCCGCCCGCGCGTACGGCACGATTCCGCCTCGCCACGAGGCGGAATCGTGCCCTCGGGCAGCGGCGTGGCGTCAATGCTGGAAATTGCGCGGTGGCGGCACTCAGGCGTATTCGAGCTCGTCCTCGTCGTCCTCGACGACGCGCTCGCAGGTCGGGCACCACCAGCGCGCCTCCATCGGCGTGTCGCAGACCGCGTGGCGGGGGGCTGTGGCGCCGTCGGCGTGGCGCGCGCCCCAGCCCGCGATCAGGCGCAGGGCGCCGGCCAACTCCTGGCCGGCCGCGCTGAGCTCGTAGACGTAGCGCGGCGGGCGCTCGGAGTAGGGGCGGGCCACGACCAGCGCATTGCGCTCGAGTCCGCGCAGCCGCTGGGTCAGGACGTTGGGGGCGATCCCCTCGACCTCGGCCTGGAGGTCGCCGAACCGGCGGGGCCCGTCGAGGAGCGCGGCGATCACCAGCAGCGTCCAGCGGTCGCCGATCGTGGTCAGCGCGTCGGCGAGGGCCTCGTTCATCACGCCTAGATCCTAGCCTGTGTTACAGTTGTCACTTGCATATTGCAAGTAAGGAGTAAGTAGATGTCCGTACTGGAAGAACTTGAAGGTGCGATCGGGACCGCGGCAGAGCGCTTCGGGCCCGCGGTGATCGGGCTCGGGCAGGGTTGGGGCCGGGGATCGGGGTTCGTGATCGACTCGAACCGGATCCTCACCAACGCCCACAACCTGCGCGGCGATGAGGTGACCGTGACCTTCCACGACGGCCGGCGCGAGGCCGGCCGGGTGCTGGCCTCCGACACCGACGTGGACCTGGCCGTGATCGAGGCCGACACCGGCGAGATCGAGCCGCTCCAGTGGGCCGAGGAGGACCTCGAGGCGCTGCCCATCGGTCGCGCGGTGCTCGCCCTGGCCAACCCGGGCGGCCGCGGGCTGCGGGTCACGCCCGGCTTCGTGTCCTCGACCGCACGCCGGTTCCGCGGCCCCCGCCGGCACCGGATCAGCTTCGCGATCGAGCACACCGCGCCGCTGCCCCGTGGATCGTCGGGCGGGCCGCTGATCGACCGGGCCGGCCGGCTGCTCGGGGTCAACTCGATCCGCACCGACGGCGGGCTGATCCTGGCCGTCCCGGCGGACGGCGCGATCCGCGAGCGCGTCGAGAAGCTGAGCCGCGGCGAGG
>DATFDC010000011.1:0-3308 GCA_035252415.1 Solirubrobacteraceae bacterium | reverse complement strand
TCCGAAGTCCACGACTCGAGCCTGATAGCCCAGGCGCTCCAGCAGCTGGGTGGTGCGCCGCTCGCCGATGATAGACAGTTGCATCACATATGCGGTGCCATCGTCGGCCAGCGCATCGGGGAGCATTCGCAGCAGGTGGTCGATCAGGCTCCGCCCCCAGTAGTCGAGCGGACGGTGGGAGACGACGGGCTCGAACGGGTCGACCGGGGTCTGGTAGAGGCTGGCCACGATCACGTCGTAGCGCTCCTCGGGGACCCAGGGATAGAGGTCCTGCACGGCGGCGCTGACGCGGTCGGCCACGCCGTTGCGGAAGGCGTTGGTCATCGTGTTCTTGATCGCGGCGCCCGAGATGTCGATGCCGTGGACATGGGCGGCGCCGTTGCGCGCCAGCTGGACGGTCAAGAGGCCCGAGCCGCAGCCGATGTCCAGACAGCGCTGGTGCGCGCCGACCCCTTCCTCGTACAGGTACTTCCATACGGTGAGGCTGCCCTGGGTGGGGACGAACACGCCGGGCTCGAGCGTGATGTCCGGGAAGTCCAGCGGGTACATTCGCCGCCCGCGGGCGTCGCTCCAGCGCTCGGGCGGGTGGCGCCGGGAGTCCAGCGAGACCGGCTTCACGCCCTCGTCGGGCAGCGCGTCGGGACGGGCGTTCCCGGGCTTGGTGCCCTCGAGCGCGGCCCGAGCGGCAGAGATCTGGGCCGGTCCCACGCCGCAGCAGCCACCGACGATCTGGGCGCCCTCCTCGCGCCAGCGCATGGCGAGCTCGGCGTACTCCTCTTCGCCCACGCCGGCCTCGTGGCGCCATCCGTTCTCCGAGAGGTAGCCCAGATTCGGATACACGCCGAGCGGGAGGTCGGTGAAGTCCCGCAGCCAGGCCAGCATGCCGGTGACGTGGTCGGGCGGCAGGCAGTTGATGGCCAGCGCCCCGACGCCCATCTCCTCGAAGCGCCGGGCGGCGCGGCCGAACGCGTCGCCCTCGGGGCCGCCCCAGTGCTCGCCGTACACCCCGCACACGCCGTGGCGGCAGCGGCGGAAGCTGAGCCAGACGGGCAGCCCGGTGTCGAGCAGCGCCTCGACGGTGGCGTAGGTGGAGCTGCGCACGAGCGTCAGCGTCTCGACCAGGATCAGGTCGGGCGGGTCGTGCTCGAACGCCCGGGCGAGCAGGCGGATGGTCTCCCGGCCGTCCGGGGTGTCCACGTCGCCGTTGATGCTGAACGCGACCGCAACCTCGTCGGCGCGGCCGCCCTCGGCCGCCGCCTCCCGCGCCAGATGCACGCCCCGGCGGGCGAGGTCCATCCAGTGGATCGGCTCGCTGGTCTCCCACATCCTGGCCTGGCCGTCGCGCAGCGCGGTGGCCAGCCCCCAGGTGTCGGTGCAGATCACGTCGCAACCGACGTCGACGTAGCGGCGGTGGACGGCCTTGACGTCGGCCGGCGACTCGAGGATCGCGGTCAGACCCCACAGATGCTCCTCGAGCTCGGGCCGGTCGCCGGCGACGCGGATCAGCTCGGTGCCGGTGGCGCCGTCCATGATCACGGTCTGGTCGGTGGCGATCAGCCGGTTCAGGCGCGCGTAGGGGCCTTCGCCGGGCGTGGCGCCCTGCATCGGGGAGGCGGCAGCGCCGCCAGAACCGTGTATCGAGGTCAGGTGCGTGCTCATCCTCTCTCCCTTCGTCCCGAAGTGGGCGAACCGACACAGCTTGCCTGCATAGCCGGGGCTCCGCCACTCCCAGGGCGCCGGATTACCCTAGACTTTAGAGAGGGCCTGAAGGCCAGGGTGGGCAGGTGCGGATGCCACGAGGAAATCGCGTCCCTCTCGATCAGGCAGGTAAATTAGCCCGAAGGAGCAGGGCGGCAGGTGGCGAGCGGCGGTACGTTCTGCCCCGTGTCGGCCACCGCTCCCCGCCAGCTCTCGCTCGATGCGGTCCTGCGCCGCGCCGGCGCGGTCCTCAGCAACCGCAAGGGCAAGCCGGTGGCGGTTCACTTCGGTTCGGCGGCCGCCGAGCTTGCCGTGTGCGTCAGGAGGGTCGGCCTGGTCGATCGCTCCGAGCTCAGCACGGTGGCGCTCGAAGCCCCGCCGGCTCAGCTGTCGGCCCTGATGACGCGGCTCGTCGGAGCGAACGTCGCTCCCGGCGGGCTGATCTCCGGAGGGAGCGCCTGGTGGTGTGGCGAGGCGGTCGACCGGGTCATCGTGGTCTGCGACCCGCGCATGGCTGCCCGGCTGGTCGATTCACTGCACACCGTGGCGGCTCGCCACGTCGCGGTCCGCGACCTGTCCGAACAGCTCACCGCGATGGCCCTGCTCGGGCGCAACACCGGCAAGGTGCTGGCCGCGCTGGGCGTCTACGGCCCCACCGGAGATCCGCGCCATGCCAAGCCGTTCGGGCGCGGCTCGGTCGACGGGATCCCGGTTGCCTGGCTGCTTCAGTCCGATCATCGCGCGCTGGCCCTCGTGCCCCGCGAGCACGCCGGCGCGGTGTGGCTGGCGATCGAGCGCGCCGGACGGCCGTCCGGGATCAGCTGCGTCGGAGACGAGGCGGCCTGCCGGTACGCGCTGATGGAACGGCTGCAGCCGGGCACGCCCGCCTACCTCTGAGCCTGGTTCCGCGCGGAAGGTCCGCCCGTGGCTGACGCGGCCACGGTCCAGCACACGCTGGTCGAGTTGCTCGCGCTCGAGCGCGAGATCGTCGAGGCCGACTACGTGCGCCGGTCCGATGCGCGGGAACGGGTGGCCGACGCGGTCAGGCGGCTCGGCGAGGTCGGCTCCCCGCAGGGCATCCTCGAGCGCGCCGCCGAGGAGCTCGGAACGAGCTCGGAGTTCGCCCGGGTGCTGATCGGCGAAGTCCGCGACGACGGGCTGCACGCGCGTGCCCTGTGGAGCGACTCGGATGCTGAGGGAGCGGTCGCGGCGCTCGAGGAGCTCCGGCGGGCGCCGGTCCCCCTCGAGTACCCGACGATCGAGGACGAGGTGGTGCGTCGTCCCCGGACCGAGATCGTCGATGCGCGCGCGGCTCGGTCCCGGGCGGCCCGACGGCTGAACGAGGTGCTGGGTTGGGAGGAGTACGTGGTCACCGCGCTGGTCGTCCAAGGCAACACCGTCGGGCTGCTGCACGCCGACGCCGGCCCGGGACCCGCCGGCCGGTCGCTCGACCCGCTCGACGCCGAGGTGGTGAGCCGGTACGCCGAGGGGCTCACCGGCGTGTTCGAGCGGGCGGTGCTGCGCGAGATGCTCCAGTTGCATAATCACGAGCTGCGCTCGGGAGTCGAGTGGATGAGCGCGCGGCTGGGCCAGCTCTCGGGCGGCGGTGG
>DATFDC010000010.1:0-4075 GCA_035252415.1 Solirubrobacteraceae bacterium | reverse complement strand
GGGACACGTGCTGATTGAGGACTATCCAGGCGTTGGCAAGACCGCCCTGGCTCGGTCGCTGGCTCGCTCGATCGACTGCCAGTTCGCGCGCGTGCAATGCACGTCGGACCTGCTGCCCGCCGACGTGGTCGGGACCAACGTGTACCTCCAGCGCGAGCAGCGCTTCGAGTTCCGGCCCGGGCCGGTGTTCGCCAACGTGGTGCTGGTCGACGAGATCAACCGGGCCTCGCCGAAGACCCAGTCGGGACTGCTCGAGTGCATGCAGGAGCGCCGGGTGACCGTCGACGTGCACACGCACGAACTGGCCCGTCCGTTCCTTGTGCTGGCCACCCAGAACCCGATCGAGTACGAGGGCACCTATCCGCTGCCCGAGGCGCAGGTCGACCGGTTCATGACCCGGCTCTCGCTCGGCTATCCCTCGCGCGGCGCTGAGGCCGGGATGCTGGCCGACCACGAGGCCGGCGATCGCGTGCTCACCCTGACCGCGGTGGCCACGGCCGCCGACGTGCTGAGCGCGCAGGACGCGGCCAAGCGCATCAAGGCCTCGGAGCCGCTGCGCGACTACATCGTGCGCCTGCTGTGGCGCACCCGCGAGGATCCTCGCGTCGACCTCGGGGCGAGCCCGCGCGCCGGCCTGCTGCTGTTGCGCGCCGCCAAGGCCTACGCGATGATGCAGGGCCGCGACCACGCGCTGCCCGATGACGTGCAGGCGCTCGCCCAACCGGTGCTGTCCCACCGCCTGGTGCTTGCGCCCGAGTCCCCGCGCTGGGCCGCCGCCGACGTGGTGAGCGACGCCGTGGCCTCGGTGAGAGCGCTGTGAGGAGACGCCGGGCCGAGATGGAGGAGCGCCGGCGGTGAGACGAGCGGGGGCGGTCGGGGTCGCCGGACTGGCGCTGATCCTGGTCGCCCTGCTGTTCGACGCCGGCCCGTTGTTCGTCCCCGGGGTGGCGCTGGTGGTGCTCGCGGTGAGCGCGCCGGCGTGGGTCCTGCTGGCGGTTCGCGCCGCCCACATCGAGCGGCAGATGGAATCGGACCGGGTCGTCGAGGACGAGCCGATCGAGGCGACGATCGAGGTCACCCGCGGTCACTGGGGACTGCCCGGCGCGGCGGTGATCGACTCGATGGCCGGAAAGCCCGTCCCGATCCACGCGCAGATGTCGCTGGTCTCCGGCGGGCGCAACGCGAGCGTGCGAATCGTGGCCTCGTTCCCGCGCCGCGGCATCCGGCGGATCGAGCCGCCCTCGCTGATCGTCTCCGACGCGCTCGAGCTGGCTCGGGTCGTCCAGGTCAGCCCGTCCCCGCCCCAGGAGATCCTGGTGCTCCCGCGCACCGAACGGGTGCGCTGGGTGCCCGGCGCGGGGGAGAAGTGGCGCCGGGCGGCGGGCGTCGCCGCGGTCGAGCCGTTGGGCGCCACCGAGGTCGACGGGCTACGCCCGTATCGGCCGGGCACTCCGGCCTCCCGGATCCACTGGTCGGCGCTGGCTCGGGGAGCGGGTCTGCTCGAGCGCCGGCTGCGCGCGGACACCGACAGCCGCCCGCTGGTCGTGCTCGACGCTCGCCAAGCTATTGAGGACGCCGAATCCGAGCATCTCGACGCGGCGGTCAGGGCCGCCGCCTCGCTCGTGCTCGAGCTCGGTGGGCGCACCGGCTGCGGCCTGCTCCTGCCCGGTGAGCATCGACCGCTCGAGGTCGAGCCGGATCTGGCCGCCTGGCCGGTGGCGCACGCCCGCCTGGCCATGGTCGATGGGGGACCGGATACCCGGGCTCCCGGCCTGGCCCCGGGCGCCCGTTCGGCTCAGGTGCTGTACGTCGCGGCCACACCGATGGCTCGCCTGCCCGCCGGGCTCCTCGGCGCCGGCGTGCGGGCCGCGGTGCTGGTGATCCCGACGCCGCTCGTAAATCAGCAGCCGCAGGACGCCACCTTCGAGGTGGCCGGATGCCTCGGGTTCGTGGTCGGCGTCGGGCGCCGCCCGAGAGAGCGAGCGGTCGCGTGAGCTCGACCACGCAGGTAGCCGTGCTCGCTCCGCTCGGGACCGACGCCGGCCCGAGCCGCGTGACCAGCCGGACCGGAGATCGGCCGTTCGTACGGCTGACCGCGTTTGCCGCCCTGGGGCTGTACGGCGTGCTGCGCTGGGGAACGCTGATGAAGCCGGCGCCGACCTGGCGATTGCTCGGCCTGCTCGTGCTGGCGGTGGGACTCGCCGGCATCGGCCCGATGCTGCTCGAGCGTGAGCGCGCCGTGGCCGCCGCGGCCGGTCGCGGCGAGCCGATCAGCGTGCTCGGCGCGCCACTCGCGCTCGTCGCCGTGCTCCTGGCGTTCCCGATCGCGGGGATCCCGATGGCCTGGATCATCCACCTGCGCGTGGCGGTGACCGCCGACGGGATCAGCCAGGGCCTCTCGGCCCTCCCCGGGATCCTCGTCCCCTACAGCGGGGTCAACGAATGGGCACGTGTGGTGATGCTCCTGGGCGCGGCCGTGCTGCTGCTCGACGCCGGATTGCTGCTGGCCTTTGCCCCGGCCTCGCTCGGCGACGTCCGCCGAGCCGGCGCCGCCTTGCCGCTGATCGCGCTCGTGGTCGTGCCGGCCACGCTCGTGCATCCGCACCTGCCCTACCTGCAGGGTCTGATCCTGTTCGCGCTGCTGGCCTTCTTCATGTGGGGGGAGCGGGTCGCCCCGGACCGCTGGGGCAGCGTGGTGCTGGCCTGCGCGGCCACCGGGGCGATCGGGATGATCGTCGCTCCGGCGCTCGATCAACACTCGCCGTGGATCGACTATGAGGCGCTGACCCGCGGGTTCACTCCAGCCCATGTCGAGCGATTCGACTGGACCCAGCGCTACGGGCCGCTGGTCTGGCCGCGGACCGGCAAGACCGTGCTCGAGGTGGAAGCCTCTCCCAAGGCGTTCTCCGGGGAGTACTGGAAGACCGAGAACCTCGACACGTTCGACGGGCGGGGCTGGACGTCCGGGAGCAGCGGCGGATCTCCCCCGGAAGGGGTCAGCTCGGCGACGCTCCGCAAGTACACGCAGACGCTCAAGGTGACGATCCGGGCGATGACGATCAGCCAGGTGGTCGCCGCCGGGTTCGCCGATCAGCCCGCGCACCTGCCGAGCCAGGCGCTGCCGGGCACGAGCACGGGAACGTGGGCGGCCACCACCCCGCTCCAGTCGGGCGACGCGTACACGGTGGGGGTGTACGTGCCGCACCCGGACAACCGAGCGCTGTCCCGCGCCGGTTCGGACTATCCGGGCGCAGCCAAGGACAGCGATCTCGCCCTCGAACTGCCGCAGAGCCGGGGGCCGCTGGGCGTGCTGCCCCAGAGCATCCAGTTCCCGGCGTTCGGCTCGGGCGGCAAGCCGGAGAACCAGGACCAGACCGGCCGCAGCGGCCCGAGCGCCGAGGTGGCGATCGAGAACTCGCCCTACGCGCCGGCGTACAGACTCTCCCAGCGGCTGCTGCGCGGCGCCCACACGCCGTACGCGTACGTCCGGAGCGTGATGAGGACCTTGGCCACCGGCTACACCTACGACGAAACACCGCCGACGTCGCCGTATCCGCTCGAGACGTTCCTGTTCTCGAGTCGGCTCGGCTACTGCCAGCAGTTCGCCGGTTCCATGGCCATGCTGTTGCGGATGGGGGGCATCCCGGCCCGGGTCGCCACCGGCTTCACCACCGGCACCTACGACACGGCCACCAAGAGCTACCTGATCTCCGACGTCGACGCCCACGCCTGGGTCGAGGCGTGGTTCCCGGGCTACGGCTGGGTGACCTTCGACCCGACGCCGGCCCAGGCGCCCGCTCGCGGCGGCCGCGCGGCGATCAACCCCAACGGCATCCTCGGCGGCAGTGGCGGCCTGAACAAGCTCGGTGGCCGCGACGCGGGGGCGCCGTCGGGCACGGCGCGCGGCACCACGCACGTTCAGTCGAGCGATTCGGGCCAGCCGATCCTGCTCGGCACACTTGGCGTGCTCGCGGCGCTCACGCTGCTCGCGCTGGTCGCATGGAGCCGGACCAGTCCGCTGGACGCCGACGGGCTGCTGGCCGAGCTCGAGCGCGCGCTGGCCCGCAGCGGGCGG
>DATFDC010000009.1:0-32001 GCA_035252415.1 Solirubrobacteraceae bacterium | reverse complement strand
CATCCGGTCGATCCCGACGCTGATGGTGCTTCTGGATGGCGAGCCGGTTGCGGCCCAAGCGGGCGTGATCACGGCCGAGGACCTGGTCGAGGCGGTCGACCGTATCGCGACGACCCTCGCCTCGGGCGAGCGGCCGGCCCCGGACTGGAGCGAGAGGGCGGCCGCGTGATGCCTCGCGAGCGGAGGTGGCCGTTGGAGCGCGTGCTGTTCGCGCTCGCCGGCTCGATGACGTTGCTCTCGGCGCTTCTCGCCGCGACGGTGTCGAGGTGGTTTCTGCTGCTGACCGTGCTGGTCGGCGTGAACCAGTGGCTGTACGTGGTGGCCGGCGCATGCCCGGCGTCGGTCGTGCTGCGCCGCGCATGCGGTCTGCGGTCGGCGATCTATCCGCACGGTGAGACTCGGGCCACGAGCCGCCAGGAGGTGACGGTCTGATGGCCGTGGTCGAACGCGAGCGTAAGCCCGGCCTCAGCAGGCAGCCAGAGCAGCCTCGGCGTGCGACCAACCTCGGGCCGATCGGCCGGCTCGGCCGGTATACGGCCACCCACTTCAAAGTGGTGCTCGTCGGCTGGCTCGTGGTCGCGGTGGGGCTGGGGTTCTTCGCCCCGAACGTGGAGACCGCGTTGTCGGGCGCAGGCTGGGAGACGACGGGCTCGCAGTCGGTGCAGGCCAGGCAACTGATCGACAAGAACTTCCACGGCCTTTCCAGCTACGCGCTGATGACGGTCGTCCATTCGCCGACCAAGACGATCGACCAGCCGGCGTTCAAGAGCACGATCGCCCAGGTGGAGGCCACCCTGCGCGCCAACAGCGCGGTCCGCACCGTCGTTCCGCCCACGCCCGGGATCTCGATCTCCGGCGACCGGCACACGGCAATCGTCCGGGCCGGCGCCGCCAAGAGCTCGAACGGGATGGTCAAGGCCGCTGACTCGCTGAAGGACAAGCTCGCCGCGCTCTCCGGCCGAGGCGTGCAGGTCCGTCTGACCGGCGCTTCCGGGATGTGGTCTGACTTCAACGCCGCGAACCGCGCCGCGATGATGAAGTCCGAGGTCATCTCCTGGCCTGTGACCTTGGGCATCCTGCTGCTCGCCTTCGGCTCGCTGGTCGCCGCCGGGCTGCCGCTGATGCTGACGATGATCGGGCTCGCGTCGGCCGCCGGGCTGCTGTACCTCGGCACCCTGGTCATGCCGATCTCGATCTGGGCGATGAACTTCGCGCTGATGTTCGCGCTCGCGCTCGGGATCGACTACGCGCTGTTCGTCGTGCACCGCTTCCGGGGCGCGCTCGTCGGAAACGACCTGGACCCGGTCGATGCGACCGCGGTGACGATGGACACCGCGGGCAAAGCGGTGCTGTTCAGCGGGATCACGGTCCTGATCTCCCTGAGCGCAGTGATGCTCGTCCCCTCCCCGGCGTTCCGCTCCATGAGCCTCGGGATCATGCTCGCGGTCATCTTCGTGCTCGCGGCGACGCTCACGCTGCTGCCGGCGGTGCTGGCCAAGCTCGGTCCTAAGGTGGACAAGCTGGCGCTCCCGTGGGCGCACGCCGGCGAGCACCGGTCCGCCCGGTTCGAGCGTTGGGGCGAGCGGCTGTGGCGTCAACCGGTCCGCCACGGGCTCGTGGCCCTGGCCGTCCTGATCGGGCTGGCACTGCCGGTCACGCAGCTGAAGACGTCGATGCCGTCGATCAAGGTCGTCCCGAGTTCCGACGCGTCGCGGATCGGCTATCAGCAGGTCCAGGCCGCGTTCGGCGCGGGCGCGACCGGGCCTTTGCAGATCGTCAGCCCCGCCGCACAGGCAGCAGCGGCCGCGCACACCGCGAGCCGCGACCCGGGCATTGCGAGCCTGTTACCGACGCAGACCGGTGGCGGTTACGCGCTGACCACGGCAATCCCCAGGCATGACCCGTCGAACCCGGCCGTCGGCCAGACGATCGATCGGCTGCGCGCCGAGCTGCCCGCCGGCTCGTTGATCGGTGGCGCCGTCGCGGAGAACCATGACCTCCAGTCCGCCCTGTCCGCCAAGACGCCTCTCGTCATCGGCGTGGTGCTGGCGCTCGGGTTCCTCCTGCTCCTGATCGCGCTGCAGGCCCCGCTGCTCGCCGCGGTCGGCGTGCTCACGAACCTGCTCGCCACCGGAGCCGCATTCGGCGTCGCGAAGTGGATCTTCCAGGACGGCGCGCTCCACTCCCTGCTCGGCTTTCAGTCACAGGGGTTCCTCGACGCGTGGGGGCCGGTGTTCTTCTTCGCGATGATCTTCGCGATCTCGATGGACTACACCGTGTTCCTGCTCTCGGCCGCCAAGGAGCACTGGGACAAGACCCACGACCCTCGAGCAGCGATGGTCGGCGGTGTCGCGCACTCCGGCCGGGTGATCTTCGCCGCCGGCGCGGTGATGGCCGCCGTGTTCTTCACGTTCGCGCTATCCGGACCGCTGCCACCCAAGGAGATGGGGATCATCCTCGGCGTCGCCGTTCTGCTCGACGCCGCGCTGATCCGACTGCTGCTGCTTCCAGTCCTGCTGCGGCTGATGGGCCGCTGGGCGTGGTACCTCCCGCGCTGGGCGCATCGCATACTGCCGAAGGTCGCCTTTGGCCACGCGTGAGTGGCGACTTGCAGCCACTTCCTGAAGGTGAGCGATGGGACTCGAACCCACGACCGCCTGGACCACAAATAGGCTCCCGGCGTTCTTGGCACTCCTGCGATTTGGCAGTTTTTACGCTGCAAAAACGTGATGGCACCTTCAGACCCGAAACGAACCGCAGTCGCCCGGACCCAACGGGGCGCTCGGTACGGCAGCGGGACGCTGGTCAAGCGGGCCGGCCCCAACGGCGACACCTGGATTGCGAAGTGGCGCGACGGCGGCCGCCAGGTTCAGCGGGGCCTCGGGTTCGTGCACTCCAAGAAGCGCCCAGGCGGGCTGACCCGGGCCGAAGCCGAAGCGGCGCTCGGCAAGCTGCGCGAACAGGTGGCGATCGAGCGCGCCGCGGAACGCGAGGCGGACGCGAAGCGGGCGCTCGAGGACCGTCGGCGAGCGCTCGCACAGGTCGGCGAGGCGCTAATCGCCGCCAAGCGCGCCGCCGGCCGCAAGCCTTCCACGATCGAAGCCTACTCGTACTGGCTACGGATTCACATCATCGACTACTTCGGGCCCACGCCCGTCTACGAGATCACGCGCGAGGACGTCCGCGGCTTCTCGGCGGCCCTCGAGCGCAAGGGGCTCGCTCCCAAGTCGCGGGCCAACGCGCTGGGGACGCTGCACTCGCTGATCGAGTTCGCGATCGACGAGGGATGGACGAGTGGCGAGAACCCGGTCAAGCGCGTCGAGAAGCCGGCACTCGCCACGACCGACCCTGACATCCACTTCCTCGAGACCGAGGAGGTCGAGGCGCTGCTGCGCGCTGTGCCCGACGATCCGCTCGGCCGGGTCGAGCGCGTCATGTACCTGACGGCCGCGATGACCGGGATGCGCCAGGGCGAGCTGTTCGCGCTGCGCTGGCGCGACGTCGACTGGTCGGCACGTCGGATCCGCGTGCGGCGCAACTACGTTCGCGGCGAGTTCGGGACCCCCAAGTCCAAACGCTCGGCCCGCAGCGTCCCGCTCGCGACCCGAGTCGCGACCGAGCTCGAGCTGTGTTCCAAGGCTCACCCCGCAAACGCGACGACGACCTCGTGTTCGCGCACCCCGAGACCGGCAAGCCGATCGACCGCTCGAAGCTGCTCAAGCGCTTCAAGGCCGCGCTCCGTGATGCCGATGTTCGCGCCGTTCGCTTTCACGACCTGAGGCACACCTTCGGTACGCGGATCGCCGCACAGGGCGTTCCGATGCGCGTGCTGCAGGAGATGATGGGGCACCGCGACTTCAAGACGACGCTGATCTACGCCGACTACGCCCCGAGCGAGCGCGAGGCCGAATGGGTCGAGCAGGCGTTCCGAGCGCCGAACATCGAACCGCACGCCGAGGAGGCGGCGCGATGAGGCCGCCGGTCGTCGAGCTGACCACACATGCGGTCGTCGCGGAGACGGTCGTCTTCCGATTGTGCGCGGCGCCTCGCCACAGGACCCGGAAGTCGTCGCCGGGTTCCAGTCCAACTATCACCGCGGCTTTGATCCGAGGGGTGCTGAGGTCGCGAACGCGCTGGTCCACATGGGACTCTCGACGTATCGCGCCTCTGAGCGTGCAGCCGCGATCGCCAGACGCTGGCCACGGATCGGCGATCACATCGCCGTGCTGCGCCTACGCCCCGACCACGGGATCTGGTACGCAGCCACCGGCGAGCCCGGGCACGTCACGGTCTGGGGAAGACCCCTGCAGTTGCTCGATTGTGTGGCCAATATCCTTCATGTAGAGCAGCCATGACTTACACGCTGATGGCCAGCACCGGAAACATGATCGACTGGTTCGACAACGAGCCGGAAGCGCGTGCTGCCCTTCAGCGCATCGTCGAGTCAGACCCTGCGGCCGCTGATGACGTCGCGCTCTTCATCTCCGACGACGAGGGCAACATCGTGGACGGGCCGATCCAAGCAGTGCCAGCTTCGGCCAGCTGACGTCAGCCCTGCTGCTCGTAGCGCCGCTCGAGCAACCGTGCGCTCCGACCCCCTTGCGGAGCTCACGATGGTCGCGGCCGAGGTGCGCTTCGACCGCGACGTGCTGTGGGAGTTCGCCACCGGCGTGCATGAGGAATCCTAGGCTCAGGACTGCGTGCCCCGGGGACGCGATGTCGTGCGTCGAGCGATCCACGCATCGATGTCCGCCGGCCGGTACCGGACCTCACGCGCCCCGATCCGCGCAGTTGGGATCTCGCCCCTCCGGCTCATCGACCAAACCCGCGTCTTGGGCACCGCCAGCAACTCCGTGACTTGCATAGCTGTCAGCAACCGTTCTCCCGTGCGAAAGAGGTCCGATGAGTGCGAGCTGGGCAGCGAAAGCTGCTGATCCGCCGCTCGGACCTGGGCCGGATGCTCGAGGTCGCCAAGGGTGAGCCTCCGGCTCGGGGATACCAGCCTCGACCGTGGGGCCCGCAGGGCGACGGGATGGGCCCGCCGCAGTCGCTCGCTCAGCTCTCGACGGCCGATATCCACGGCCATCGGGCCTCGGCCAGCGAGACACAGGAGATCATCGAGGAGCTACGGCGGGCCGACGAGCTTTGGCAACGCTCGCAGGAGGCAAGCGAGAACGCGCCGCCCGATCCCGCCTTTCCTCACCGGGTGCGCGCGCTCGCCGCGGCATGCGAGCAACAAGGAGCAGCGCTCGCCAGGGCCGGCTGGAGGGAGGGCTTCGCCTGGACCCCCCTCCCGGACCGCCGGTACATGACGCTCTCGCATGAGCTGCGTCCTGGCGGCAATCGGCCGGGCCCCCTGGGCTGTGGGCCGAGTTCGATCGCGCCGTCCAGCGGCTGGGCATCGCGATGGAGGGAAACCTGATGTACACCGTCGCGTTCCAATACCGCGACCTCGCCGCGGTCATGCACAAGATCGCCGATGTCCTCCTTGGTGAGACAGCCAAGACGCGTAAGCATGGCGAATGACCGCCCGGACCCGGTCCGCTATCCGGTCCGCATTTCATAGACCTGCGCGGACAGGGTTGCGGACCGCGTGTGATCGCCGTCTGCCCCGCCCGCACGGGCTTTCCGCGGTCCCCCGGCGCTCTTTGTGGCAGCTGACTACCCGCCCTCCACGTATTCGTTCGGGTAGTCAGCTGCCAGTCGAGACCGGAGTGTCAGTCTGGGTGCGGGCGGGGCGGACGGTCATCGGGCGATTGCAACGTCTGATTGTAGGTTCGTGATCACCGAGGACGTGGTTCCGGGGCCTGGGACGGTGAGGGTGGCGCGGTTCATTGGACGCCTTGGAGTCGTGTCGCTGCCAGCGGTCGGGGTGGGGCTTGAACTCGATCAGCGTGTGGTTAGGAGGCATATCGCAAAGCTCGAGGGCGCTGGTTGGCTGGCTCGGATGCCATGGGTCTGGGGGCAGGGATCGGTCGCCTGGCTGACGGCGCTTGGTGTCGAGCGGACGGGTCTCGGCGGTGTCCGTCTGGTCAAGTCGCCGCCTGCGCCGACCACGATCGCCCACGCCGTGCTCGTGGAATGGTCAGCGGTACGGGCGGATCCCCGAGGCAGAACGTGGAAGTCCGCGCGCGAACTTGCGCTCGACGGCGGGCGCTGGGAGGTCCCGACGCGCTGCGAGCGCGGCTTCACGATGCAACTGCCTGACCTCGCCGTCTGGCTTGAGGAGTCCGGTCGCTTAGTTTCTGGTGAGATCGGTGTTGCGGCGTTCGGTGATCGGGATCCCGGTCCGTGATCTGGTCAAAGTGATCGTCGCCTCTTGCTGACGACCCCACGGCGACGAAGCTTCTGGCCGGAAAGCCGCGGCCCGCTTCGTTCGAGAGGGACGCACGCTGGAGGTCTAGGTGCGGCGCTTGAGCGGACGCGGCCAATAGTCGAACGCGGTCTCGATGTCGTCGCGCAACCGCTGGGTCTCACGGAGCTCTTGAAGCTTCTTGAGCGACCGGTGTTCGATCTGGCGGATTCGCTCCCGGGTGACGTTGAACGTGCGCCCGACCTCGTCGAGGGTGCGCGGGTGCTGGTCGCCGAGGCCATAGCGCAACTCGATCACGCGCCGCTCGCGGTAGGAAAGATTCTCGAGCGCCTCGCGCAGCGCCTCGGCAGTGAGGGCCTCCACGGCGCGCTCGTAGGGGGATTCCGCTTGCTCGTCGGCGATCAACCGGCCGAACTCGGTCTGCTCCTCATCACCGACGGGCTTCTCGAGCGAGATCGGCGCCTGCGCGGAATGCCGGATCGACTCGACCTCCTCGGGTTCGATCCCAGTCACCTCGGCGATCTCCTCGGCCGTCGGCTCACGGCCGAGTCCCGTCATGAGCTTGCGCTCCGCCCGCCCGATCCGGTTTAGCTTCTCGACGACGTGCACCGGGATCCGGATCGTGCGCGCCTTGTCCGCCAGCGAACGGGCGATCGCCTGCCGGATCCACCACGTCGCGTAGGTGGAGAACTTGAACCCCCTGCGGTAGTCGTACTTCTCGGTGGCGCGGACGAGGCCGATGGTGCCCTCTTGGATCAGGTCGAGAAACGGCAGCCCCTGGTTTCGGTAGTTCTTCGCGATCGAGACGACCAGCCGAAGGTTGGACTCGACCATCCGCTGCTTGGCCTCGAACGAGCCCCGCTCGATCCGCTTCGACAGCTCAACCTCCTCCTGAGCCGTCAGCAGCCGCACCTTGCCGATGCCCTTCAGGAACAGCTGCAGACCGTCCGTTGTTCCCTCCGGCTCCAAATTCAGCGCAGCCTTGCGGCGGGTCCGCTTCTCGGGTGCGCGTTCGATCATGAGGCTTTCCGCGGGATCGATCTCCTCAATCAACTCGATCTCGCAGCGCTCAAAGATCCCGTGCAGCTCCTCGACGTCGGTGTCCTCGAGGCCGAGCTCGGCTGTGGCGCTCGCAATCTCGGCGTGCGTGAGCACTCCGATCTGAAGCCCGCGCGCGATCAGACCCCTGATCTCTTCCAACTCTTGGAGATCCGCCCCTGACATGTCGCCTCAGTGTTGGGTTCCGTGTGCTTGGTGAATGGCCGATTAGTGGTGGCCGGGAAGCGCTTGATTGCTCACGACATGGCGTGAGACATCAACGGGAAGACATCGATCGTCACGATGCGTGGTGCCATCTTCGGGGTCCGGGGTCGGTCCTGGTTGATCGCGCGCCAGCTGAACTAGGCACTTGCTAGTCGTGAGTTCGCGTCAGGTAGGCGTAGCGGGGATCGCTCGGACCGGTCGGCTCTGGCGTGGTGCGCTCCGCGCGCGCTGACAAGGTCATGGGGCTTCGATCGCCAAGCGAACCCGCCGCGACCCGTGATCACGGGCCAACTCGCCGCGCCGACGCGCCGCCCGATCGTGTTCGGTACGCGTCATCGTCTTCACGCCTTCCCATCCCTCTGTGGAGTCCGCGCGCAAGGAAGAGGGCGAGAGCCCGCGCGTTCATCTAGATCACGGGACGGCGCCGGCCGGTGGCGTAACGCCCGCTGAGCAATACGCCGGCCCTGCAGTCAAAACCAGTAACCCAAGCGTCGCGCCTCGTGGCGCGGAACGCGCCGTCGGTGGCATTCGGGCTTGGGGTGAGAATCCCGCCGCAGGGCCAGCTCACCTACGACTGTACTCCCATTCGCACCGTTTGCGTGCGCGGATCTCAAAAGTTGCTCGAACCTCCCACGCGCATCGGCAGGCTCCCGCCAGCCGCCGCCCGGCCGACCGCCCATGGCCGCGCGGAACCATGGGGGCGGAACCATGGGGGTCCCTGACGAGACGACCGAAAGCGAATGCGATATCCGTTCCCGCCAAACGCAAGCGCCAGCCGGCTCGCCGTGGCGAGAACTCCGCGTTCCGCCGGCGAGCGCGAACGCCCGCTCGTCCAACACGCCGGTTCCGTGACCGAGCAGGCGCTGCCGAATGCGACCGAGCGCCACGCGCCAGGTCTCCACGATCGCGACCGAACCGCGAGAAGCCTGCTCGCCGTTCCGCAACCGACTTAATGCCCGCCAATGGTCAGCGTCGCAATGTCGCATGCGACGATGTCCTGGTCGATGGTGGTGCGCGCTCTCGCAGGTCGGCGATGGGGTGCGGGTGCGGGTGCGGGTGAGCCGACTGTCGCATCGGAGATCGCGGCGGTCTGACGCCACGTCGGGCCGCTTCTGGGGCTGGTGCCGGGCGTAGCCAGCACTCTCCGCCGCCTCTCAAAAGGCCATGGCGCGCAAGCGAGCCTCCACACACAACCGAACGGACGACAGCCTGCTTGGAGCGTGGCGCGACTCGGCGACAATTCCGAGCCAGCGGGTCGGACCCGTGGTAGGCTGGTTGGTGCGCTCAGCGAGCCCCCAGGCCCTTCTCGCTTTCCGGGCGAATATCTTCGGTCAGAAGGGCAGGGAGGCGGTTGGCCTTGGGCACCGCACCAACGAAGTACCGCGCCGCCGGTCGGCTCGCGCGCCCCGCATGTGACGTGCATGTGCCAGAGCCGATGGAGTTCCTCATCTTTGAGGACAACGGCGGCGCCTACCACTGGAGGATCGTCGCCGGCGACGGCGCAATCCTCGCGCAGTCCGGGAGCTTCGCGTCCTACGACGACGCTGAGCAGGCCGCGCACCGCGTCCGGGACGGGGCCGCGTCGGCGCGATTCGATCGTCGCGCCGGCGAGGTCATTCCGGTCGATCTCGCCGCTCGTCGCGACCGATCACGCAACGACCTGAACGCGGAGCGTTGGTTGGATGAGGGCGGCAGGTTCACCCGCGAGGCGGTGGCGAGATGGCCGGACCACCGCTGATCACACCATCTGAGCAGCCCGCGCCGTCCGGCCAGCCCGGTCCAGGGCCAGGGCCGAGCTATCGCTGCCCCGGCTGCGGGCACGTTCTCCGCGTGTCCGGGCTGGGGCGACACCGGCTTTACTTCGACCGACCAAACACCCTCGTGATGAACGGGGTCTGCCCCGTCTGCCGCCACGGCCTGCCCGGCAAGAATGGGCGGTGATCGCATCTTGACCCACCTCTGCTGCCAACACTGTCGGCTGCGCTTTACTCGCCCGGCCGCAACGTACCTGGCTGCTTGCCCCGAATGCGGTGACCCACCTCAACCCAGCACGGTTGAAGGCACCGTCGGGTTCCGTCTCTTCACCCTCGAGGACGTCCCTCACCCGCTGCCCGAGGCGGCCGTCGTCTCGCTCCCGGTTCCCGATCCGGGCAGAGCACGATCGTGAGCGACGACGCGCGTATCAGGATTCTCCGCGAGGTGGCATCCCATAGGCAGCGCGAGCTCGACGAGCACGACGCTGCCCACCCGAGCGGGGACACGGCATCCGACAGCCGACGGCAAGACCTCGTGCGCAGCGTGAGGCGGACCCAAGCGCGCGTCGCGCAGCTGAGACACGACGGCCCTACTCCAGCCCAGCCACACCGTCCTGACGCGCCCGGTTTGGTCGCGGCCGCATAGGACAGTCACCGGCAGATGCATTCGAGCGTGCTGATTGGGCTGCTGCTCGCGCTGGGCGGTGCGTGTGGCGCGAGCCTGGGCGGCCTGTGGAAGCAGAAAGGCGCGGTGCAAAGCCGGGACGTCGACATCCGGCATCCACTGCGGAGCGCGGCCGCACTGTTTCGCTCGAGGTGGTTTGTCATTGGCTGGATCGCCGCAGCTTTCGCTTGGCTTCTACATGTCGGCGCGCTGGCCCTCGCGCCGCTCTCACTCGGGCAGGCCGTGATCTCGGGCGGGATCGTGCTGGTGGGATTGCTCGCCGAGCGATTCTTCGACTTGCAAGTGACCCGACGCCAGTGGGTAGGCCTCGCCCTTCTCGGGGTCGGCATGGCCGCGCTCGCCGCGACCGCCCACGGCGCTAGCAACCATTCGGCCTACGGCACCCTCGCGATCGCCGCCTTCGAAGTCGGTGCCGTAGCACTCGGCGTGGGCTGCGCCGCCGGGTCTCGCCGAGAACGGATGCGCGACCTGCACGGTCTGCTGCTCGGACTCGCTGGCGGGATCTTCTTCGGAGTCTCAGACATCTCGATCAAGGCCGTGACGGGCGGCTCGCACGGAATGCTCGGTCTCGTTGGACCGTCGAGCTTCCTCGGCATCCTGGCCGCTATCGCCGCATTCTTCGCAACGGCGAGGAGCCTGCAGATCGGAAACGCAGTCGGGGTCATCGCAGCGACCACCTCGGGCGCCGCCGTGGTTGGCATCATCGGCGGGATCGTGCTCTTCGGTGATCCGTTGGGCAGTGATCCACCGATGATCGTCACCCGGCTGCTGGCGTTCATCCTGGTGGTGTGCGCGGTTGCGCTCGTGCCCGCGCCGCTACGCGCGCAGGCGACCCTGCGCACCAACCCGTCCGGCGCGGGCCCGCCGTAGCCGCAGAACTGCGCGTGGAGCGCAGCCGACGTCCGAAGCGAGATCCTCGTCGTAGAAACACAGCTGGGCCCCCGCGGCAGCCGTCGCTTCCGGCCTGGCCGACGACACTGCCGGATCACACCTACACGGGTCACCGCGATGTATCGGGCTTCCTAGCATGTTGAGGAGCGCCGGCACCGAAGCTGAGTATCGGCCGGCGTCCCACTGCGCCTCGGTTCCACCTCACCGGGATAGTTGGCCGAAGACCGGTTCGATGAAACGCGATGGACCCGCGCGTGAGCGGCTAGAGTCTTCGTACGGGTCGACATTCGTTTCGACCAAAGCGGTGCCCCGCGTTCTCGCAGTTGTTGCCTCGTTGCACCCTCCGCGTCTCGCAGCGCACATACCCAGGAGGGAATCAAGATGGCAACGGGAACCGTGAAGTGGTTCAGCGACGACAAGGGCTTTGGGTTCATCACGCCCGATGACGCCGGGAAGGATCTGTTCGTGCATCACAGCGCGATTCAGGGCAACGGCTTCAAGTCGCTGGCCGAGGGCGCGAAGGTGAGCTACGACGCCGAGCAGGGTCCGAAGGGGCCGGCGGCCGCGAACGTCTACGCGCTCTAGAGCTTCATCGTCTAGTCAAGCGCCGGGAGGGCGGTAACCGCCCTCCCGTTGTTCACTCTCGCGCCGCGTAAGCACCGCCGCACTCGAGACCCCAAGAAAAGGACTGGCGCACATGGCCTCGACCGGCAAGAAGAAGACCACGATGGCAAAGCTCGCCCGGGAGAGCAGACTTCGCGAGCGTCGCCTAGAGAAGCAGGCAGGAAGGACGCGAGGAAGCAGGCCGCGGCACATCCGCCAAGCCAACCCAGCGATCCCCTCGCCGGCGGCCGGCAATAGCCCAGCCGCTGACTGCCAGCATCGCCGCTCGGACCGACGTTATTCGCCCGAACGGCGAGGCATGAGAGCTCGGAGCATCACAACGCATTCGGGATTGATCGCGAGAGGTTCTCCGGCCTCGGCGTCAGTCAGCCACGCGAACTGCATGATCGACCCGCGCGCCGCGTCGATGATGAGTCGCTCGACATCCTTGGCTTCGCCTTCAACGCGACAGCGCTCGCGAGTCAGAAAGGTGATCTCGGTTATCGAGGTCATGATGTCGAGATACAGGGTGGAGCCGGCGACATGACGGTCGCCGGGCGTGGCAGAGATGGGTTGATGACGGCCCCGCGGATGTCGATCGTTAGCGTTGGGTTCCGCGACTCAACACGGTTGTGCATGGGCCGGGGATCGAACCCAGCGCTGAAGTCCTGCCTGCCAGGTCAGGGTAGGTCCTGAGCCTACTCCCGCCTGCCCGGCTTGCGCAATGCCGAGCGCTCGTATCACAGAGAGCGTGCAGTCGTTGGACAGGTTGCTGCGGGTGCTAGCGTGTTAGGGGCGGGTGGCGTTGTCTTCCGTGAGGTTCTTTTCGGCCGACGCAGCGAATCTCGATCTGATCAGCTCGATCGCGCCGGCCCGGGAAGGAGACACATGTCTGGCCACCAGTGCGCGCGGCGGTTGGCGTGTCGGGATCATTCCCGCGGTCGACGGCGCGTCAGCAGCGATCCTCGCTGGTTCGCTCGGTCGTCTCCCCGAAACGAGACGATGCGGTGAAGACGCAGCGCGAGAAAGCCGAAGAAGAGCGCCAGGTCAAGCTTGACCTGGTTCGCGAGCAGATCCGGAACGGCACGCTTGTGATCCGCCAGATGACCGATGAAGAGCGTCGGCGCTACCCACCGCGAACCACGCAACCCGAGCAACACAGGAGACGCTACTGATGAGTGAGCGCGAGGGACTGATCGCACGAATCCGCCAGGTCCGGCGCTCGGGGGCGAGTGCAGACGCGTCGGCCCGACGCTCGACCGTCGGCCCACAGGATGGTCGCGACACGCGGGATCAAAGGGTAGACGCGCTCGAAGCGCGCATGGCGCACCTAGAGCGCCTCGTCGAGGGGCTCCAGGACTCCGTGCACCGGGAATCCGAGCGGCATGCCAAGCTCATCGGCGAGCTCCAAGACCAGATCCAGCCTGGGGCGATGGGCGCAGCCCTCGCGGAGGATGCCCGCAGCCGCGGACTGTAATCGACGTGACCACGTTCTTCATCCCCGGTGTCGCCGGCGACCCGACTCTCCTCGAGGGCGCATATCGTGACATGGGCGGCGTGATCGAACTCGAGATGGGTCGACGACCGAGCTCCCGTCGCATCCTGAGGCTGTGGACACGCCGGGGAAGCATGGACTGCATCACCGAGGTCGGTATCTCCGATCCGCTGCGCGGCGGCATCGTGCTGGCGATCTTCGACATGGGGACTCACGAGCCATTCATCGTCTGGTGGCAGCCCGACAGCGGAAGGGCTGACGGCGTGCGCGAGATCCTCGGCTGCAACGCGTATGCGGTGTTGGAGTTCGACTCATGAGCTCCGCCCGCGCGATCGAGCTCGCGTACGCCGACGTGTGCGACTGCCACGACCGGGTTAGCGCTGCTGTGGGCCAAGCTGTACAGGTGGGGTCTCCGATCCAACGCTTGCCTGAGGCAGCACGCGTCGGGTCCCGCGCTCAGTAGCTCGGCAAGCCGAATCTTGGGCGCTGCCAGAAAGCCTCGCCCGCCGGAACACGGACATCGCGCAGATGTTGCTCGGCGCGTTGCAGCTGACGAGACGCGCCAGATCGACAATCAACAGCCTCGTTCTCGCGCCCCCGGCTCAACCGTTCGACAGCGACTGGCGCGAGCTGGCCGCCGATTCGAGAGGGCAAGCCTCCGCGTCACGAGCCTGAGCAACCTCCCTTCCCACCCTCGCCCGTCGCTGGCGATGTTGGTCTGGCAACGAGAGCCCCCCGCCCACCAAACCCCAACCCGCCTCATACCCGCGCGAGCACGAACGCGCGTCCCGACCGCACGTCGGGCGGCACTCGCAAACCGCGAGACGGCAGCAAGGGGTTTTGCGGCGAGCGAGCCATATCGTCGGCCCAACGGCTCGAGTGGTACAACGAAGTGGTACAACGGCACAGTCCGCTCAACCTGCCGCCGATCGCTAACCGCAAGAAAGCCCCGCTAATCGTGGGCATTTCACGAGAGGTGAGCGATGGGACTCGAACCCACGACCGCCTGGACCACAACCAGGAGCTCTACCAGCTGAGCTACGCCCACCGCGGGGTGTTGAATCTAGCATTGCCGCGCACCTCGATTGGACGATTGGAGCGTGGTTTAGATGAGCCTTCCCCCGCCGGCGCCCGACTCGATCGCGCTGGTAACCGGCGCATCGTCCGGAATCGGCGAGCAGTACGCGCGCCAGCTGTCCGAGCGCGGCCATCGGGTGGCGATCGTGGCGCGGCGAGAGGATCGTCTGGTCAGGCTGGCCGAGGAGCTGGGCGGACCGGAGCGCGCCGTGGTGATCGCCGCCGACCTCACCGTGCCCGAGGATCGCGATCGGCTCGCCGGCCGGCTCGAGGAGCTCGGCGCCACGGTGGAGATCCTGGTCAACAACGCGGGCTACGGCATCTACCAGTCGTTCGTGGCGTCCGGGCGCACGAGTGAGCTCGTTCAGCTGCGGCTGCTGGTCGAGGCCCCGGTCGACCTGATGGCTCGCTACCTGCCCGGGATGGTCGAGCGGGGCCGGGGTGCGGTGATCAACATGTCCTCCACCGCCGGATTTCAGCCGCTCCCGTTCAACGCCGGGTATTCAGCCGCCAAGGCATATCTGCTGTGCCTGTCCGAGGCCGTCCATGCGGAGGTCAAGGAGCACGGGGTGACGGTCACGGTGGTCGCTCCCGGGCCGGTCCCCAGCGGGTTTCAGGAGGCCAGCGACGCGAGCTACTTTGCCGAGCGGCTGCCCAAGTTCACCTTCGTCTCACCGGAGCGCGTGGCCGGCGATGCCCTGGCGGCGACCGATCGGGGGCGCATCTCGGTGATTCCCGGTGGCGCTCACGTCAAGGCCGCGCTCGCGCCGAACCGCAGGCTGCCCCGGTGGCTCGTGCTGCCGGTCAGCAAGCGGATGACCGCGCGGCGCTGAGCGCGATTACCGGCCTGCGGTGAGCGGCCGGTGGTTCACGACGTCCTTCATGACGATCGTCGAAGTCAGACGGCGCAACCCGGGGAGCGTCGCCAGCCGTTCGTCGTAGAACTGCTGGAAGCCGGGGAGGTCGGCCGCGACCACGCGCAGCAGGTAATCGGGATCGCCGAACAGCCGCTGTGCCTGGAGCACCTGCGGGATGTCCAGAAGCGCGTCCTCGAACGTCGCGACCGTGGCGCGGTCGGCCTGATGCAGCGACGCGAACACGAGGGCCTGGAACCCGAGCCCGACCGCGGCAGGATCGACGATCGCCCGGTAGCCGCGGATGGCCCCGGTGCGCTCCAGCTCGCGCAAGCGGCGATGGCAGGGCGAGACGCTCAGGTTGATACGCGCAGCCAGCTCGGTGACCGTGAGGCGGCCGTCCTCTTCCAGCTCAGCAAGAATCTGGCGGTCAAAGCGATCGATGCGCAAGATCCTACCCCAGGACAGGCCCATGCGTAGAAGATTCGCAACCATATCCCCGCTGCCGCCGCGTAGGCTCGTCACACACCCATGCGACCCGGCCTGGTGGCGACATTCACGACGATCGATGTGCTCCTGGTGCTCACGCCGGGCCCCGATTGGGCATACGTGCTGGCGGTCGGATTGCGCGACCAGGTCGTTTTCCCGGCGGTCGCCGGCCTGGTCGCCGGATATGCGGCACTCACCGTTCTGGTCGCGGCGGGACTGGCCGTCCTCATAACTGCGAGCCCGGGAGCCTTGACCGCGGTAACGCTCATCGGCGGCGCCTATCTGATCTGGCTCGGTGCCTCGGTTCTCTCCCGCCCGGCCGAGGACGAGGACGAGTCACTCTCCGCCTCGCCCGGAGCGGACTCCACCATCCAAATCGCGACGCGCGGCGCGGCGACCAGCGGCCTCAACCCCAAGGGACTGTTGCTGTTCGTCGCGGTGCTGCCGCAGTTCGTCGACCGCCACGGCGGCGTGCCGGTGGCCGCTCAGATCGGCGTCCTGGGTGCGATCCACATGGCCAACTGCGGCGTCGCCTACCTCGGGGTGGGCGCGCTCGCCCGGAACCTGCTCAGCAGGCGACCGAACGCCGCTCACGCCGTCACGCGCGTCGCCGGCGCCGCGATGATCGTGCTGGGCGTGCTCCTCCTGCTCGAACGAGCGGTGCGCTGACCAACCGCCAGCTCGCGCAACCATACGGTTGCGTTACTCTCTGCCCATGAACGTCCTCGCGCTGTATGACATCCACGGCAACCTCGACGCTCTCCAGGCCGTGCTCGCCGATCCGCGCGCAGCGGGCGCAGACGCGATCGTCGTCGGCGGCGACATCGTGCCCGGAGCCTTCTCGAAGGACTGCCTGTCGCTGCTTCGCAGCCACGAGCTTCCAGTCCACTGGGTGCGCGGCAACGGCGAGCGCGAGGTGGCCGACGCGGCCGCAAGCGGGCTCGACCCCGGACAGGTCTCCCCCGGCGATCTCGCACGGCTGACGGCTGCGATCACCGCCGCGCAGCTCGACCAACCGACCGCCTCATGGCTCGGAACGCTCCCGACCACGGTCGAGCTCGACGGCGTCCTCTACTGCCATGCCTCGCCGCGCAGTGACGAGGAGATGCTCACCCGGATCTCACCCGCCGAGCGTTGGGCCGAGGCGCTGGGCGGCGTCGAGCAGGCGCTGGTCGTCGGTGGTCACACCCACCAACAGGACGACCGCGTCGTCGGCGCCGTGCGCTTCGTCAACGCCGGCAGCGTCGGCCTGCCGTATGAAGGCGACCCGGCGGCGCGATGGGCGTGGATCTCCGACGGAACGCCCGAGCTGCGCCATACGGCTTACGACGGCGCGGCCGCCGGGCGCCGTTTGCTCGCGGAGGGCTGGCCGGATCAGGACTCGATCAACGGCGGACTCATCGATCCCGTCGACCCTATGTTCGTCACCAAGCTGTTCGAAGGCGTCGAGTGATCACCCCTCAGCCGATCATCGTGGCGGTGGACGTTCCCGGCGCGGCCATCGGCAGGCACTCCGCGTCCCCGCCAATCGGCACGTGGTGCAGTGACGGTCCGGGCGAAGCCAGCAGCTCCTCGATCGAATCGGCCACGCCGACGCCGCAGGCGCGGGCCAGCGCCGGCCAATCCGGACGCGCTCCCAGATCGGCGGCGAACGCGCCGCCGTAGAAGCGATCCTGCTGGGCGCGAACCATGCCCAGCGCCTGATTGTCGAGCAGCAGGACCTTGACCGGAAGATCCTCGATCGCGGCCGTGACCAGCTCCTGCATGTGCATGAGCAGCGAGCCGTCCCCTGTGACACACACGACCTGACGCTCCGCCGCCGCGGCCTGGGCGCCGATCGCCGCCGGCAGCCCGAAGCCCATCGTGCCGGCGCCGCCCGAGGTGATCCAGCGACGCCCTCCGCCCAGCGAGAGCCGGTGCGCCGCCCACATCTGATGCAGACCCACGTCGGTCGTGATCACCGCGTGCTGGTCGAGCATCGCGTTCAACTCATCGAGCGCGGCCTCGCCCTCGTGCGCCGCGGCGGGTAGGACCGGGTCCACGGCGAGTTGCTCTTCGATGCTCGCCCACCACGCCGGCCGGTCGCGCGCCACGCCCAAGGACGCGACGAGCGCCTCGAGGGTCAGCCGGGCGTCGGCGCAGATGGCGATCTCGGGCCTGACCAGCTTGCCCAGCTCGGACGCATCGGCATCGACGTGGATCACGCGAGCCCGTCGGGCAAAGCCGTCGAGGCTGCCGGTCAGCCGATCGTCGAACCGGGCCCCGACCGCCACGATGCAATCGGCCTGATGCAACGCCCAGTTCCCGACGCGGGTGCCGTAGACGCCCGGCATTCCGAGCCAGCCGCGCGCGCCACCGCACTCGAGGCCATGCAGCGTGGTCACGTAGGGCACATCGGCCGCGTGCGTGAACGCAGCCAGCTGCTCGTGCGCGCCGGCGGCTACGACGCCACCGCCGGCCAGGACCACCGGCCTGACCGAGCGCTCGATCAACTCGGCGGCCGCCGCGACTGTCTTCGAGCGAGGCCGCGCCGGGCGAGTGAATCTCGCCGGCGGGGCCGCGTGGCCGGCCGCCGGCGCCTTCGCGACGTCGACCGGGATCTCGAGCAGCACCGGTCCGGGCCTCCCACTAGACGCGAGCGCGAACGCGGCATCGAACGCCGCGCCCAGGTCGTCTCCATGTACGGCGGTACTCGAGTGCTTGACCACCGGGATCGCCATGCCGGCCACATCGGTCTCCTGAAAGGCCATCGTCCCGGTCAGGTGGGTGGCCACCTGACCGCAGATGAATACGACCGGGACGGAATCCATCCATGCGTCCGCCGCGGCGGTGAGCAGGTTGACCGCGCCCGGGCCGGACGTGGCCAGGGCCACCCCTGGTCTGCCGGTCACGCGCGCCCACCCCTCCGCGGCGTGCCCAGCGGCAGCCTCGTGGCGGGTCAGGACGTGACGGATCGGGCTTGCGGCAAGGGCGTCGTACAGCGGCAGCGCGGCACCTCCGGGCACACCGAAGACGGTGTCGACGCCGCGGTCTGAGACAGCTTTGATCAAGGCATCGGCGGCACGCACCCGTAACTCCTTCCGTTCCGGCGATGCGGGCGGAAGTGAGATACGAGTACGAGAATGAAAGATGGCATGACAGCCTCCGGGGGGCGCGGTGATGGGAGAGGGCCCCGCGCGCCTAGCGCGGGATTACGAGCAGGATGAGACCGAGGGCGAACGCGCGGATGTCGGTCACTGGCTCCACAGCGTGATCATACCGCCACGCTGGAGCGCGCTCGGGAGCATTGGCGGGGCGGTAGGGTCGATTGCATGAAGCGGATCGGCCTGCTCGGCGGGATGAGCTGGGAGTCCTCGGCCGAGTACTACCGGATCATCAACGAGCTGGTCCGCGACCGGCTGGGAGGCCTCCATTCCGCCGACTGCGTGCTCCGATCGGTTGACTTCGCCGAGATCGAGCAGCTCCAGCGCACCGGGGCCTGGGAGCAGGCGGCCGAGCGGCTCGCCCGCGAGGCGACCGGGCTCCTCGACGGCGGCGCCGAGCTGCTGGTGCTCTGTACGAACACGATGCACAAGGTCGCCGACGCGGTCAGTGATGCCGTCGCCATCCCGCTCGTGCACATCGCGGACGCCACCGCGGAGGCGGTTCGGTCACACGGTCTCTCCCGCGTGGGACTGCTCGCGACCGCGTACACGATGGAGCAGGACTTCTACGTCGGCCGCCTGCGCGACCTCCACGGACTCGATGTGCTGGTGCCGGACGAGCCGGATCGGCGCATCGTGCACGGCGTCATCTACGACGAGCTGTGCCTCGGCGTGGTGCGCGAGCGCTCCCGCGACGAGTACCGGCGCATCATGCGAAGACTCCATGAGATGGGCGCCGAAGCGATCCTATTCGGCTGCACCGAAATCGACCTGCTGGTGGGGCCCGATGACTCGCCGGTTCCGGTCTTCGATACGACGCGGCTGCACGCGGAACGCGCGGTCGAGCTCGCGCTCGAAACCGCACCCGGAGGCGGGCTGGCCGAGCGACCGGACCCGCCTTTCCAGACCAGGCAATTGCCGCAGGAACGCGATGTCGTCGCCCCGGACGGATCCGACGTCCGGGTTCTCCTCGGGGTCAGCGGCGGCAGCCTCGCCCATTTTGAGTTGGCCGGAGGTGAGACATCGATCGCGGTTCGGCACCGCTCGGTGGAGGAGGTCTGGTACTTCCTGCGCGGTAAGGGCGAGATGTGGCGAAAGTCCGGCGACGGCGAGGAAGTCGTGCCCGTAGCGCGCGCCGTCTGCGTCACGATTCCGCTGGGGACGTCGTTTCAGTTCCGAGCCAGTGGCGATGAGCCGCTGTCGGCGATCGGCGCCACGATCCCGCCCTGGCCAGGGCCCGGAGAAGCGCTCATCGTCTCGGGGCCGTGGGAGCCGACAGTGCAGCCGGGGTCCTCCGAGTAGAGCCACCCGTGCCGGCCGGGGTGCGGGCACCCATTTCGCTTTGCCCGGTCGGGGATGACTTAGGTTTCATGGCAGCGTCGAACGAAATGGGTCCCTGTAAATGGCCGGCCACCGGGTGCACAATGGAGCACCGACCGTCGACAAGATGAGTCCGCCGTCTTCCGCCAGGTATCCGCTGCGGGATCGTCCGCCGATCCGGATCGTCCTGGCTGACGATGCCTACCTGGCCCGGGTCGCGCTCAGACATCTCTTCGAGGGTGTCCCGTCTGTACTCGTGGTCGGCGAATGCGACGATGCGAAATCGGTCGTGCCGGTGATCGACAAACAACGGGCCGACCTCCTGATCACTGATATCCGCATGCCGCCAAGCGGGCAGGACGAGGGGATCAGGCTCGCGGCCGCCCTGCGGAAGTCGCACCCCGCGCTCGGCGTGATCGTGCTCAGCACCTATGCCGACGTGGCCTACGCCCTGAAGCTGTTCGAGAGCGGCTGCGACAGCCGCGGGTACCTCCTCAAGGATCGAATCCGCGACCGGCAGCAGGTCCTTGAAGCCGCCGCGACGGTGGCGGACGGCGGATCGGTCATCGATCCGACCATCGTCGAGGAGCTGGTCTCCTCGCGCGCCGGGATGCGGCGGTCTCGGCTCGAGCTGCTCACGCCGCGCGAGCTCGAGACGCTGGCGCTCGTGGCGGAAGGACGCAGCAATGCCGACATCGCCGACGCACTCGTCCTCACCAAGCGGGCAGTCGAGAAGCATGTCAACGCGATCTTCGCCAAATTGGAGTTGGGCGACCCCAGTCACGTGAGCCCGCGAGTGAAGGCGGCGCTTCTGTATCTGGCCGATCGCGGCGTTCAGCGGACGTCGTCGGCGGGCTGAGCCCGGGCGAGACCCGCCGCAGGAACCGGCGGGTAAGTCGTACAAATGCGCGTGGTCCGGGTCCGGCGTCGAGAACGGGTCCGGTAGCCTTTCTCCGCGGCACTCGTCCGCTTGGGACGGTGTCGATCTGTCCGCGAGCATCGGCGGTTAGTTTGTCGGTCAGTCATCTGGCTCACTTCAGGGTTGAGACAGGCCGGGGCTGGCTCGGCGCGTCCGAAATGGGCCAGCGGGTAGGTGCCTTCGACTGGTCTAAGACTCCGCTCGGCTCACTCTTAAGCTGGTCACAGAGCCTCAAAGCAGCCGTCGCGATCTGCTTGCGCTCTCCGCTTCAGATGGCGATCTATTGGGGTCCCGAGCTCAACTGCATCTACAACGACGCCGAGCGAGAGGTCCTCGGCGGGCTCCATCCATGGGGGCTGGGTCGGCCGGCGCGAGAGCTGCTGCACGATTCGTGGCCCACCGTCGGCCCCCAGCTCGCATCGGTCATCGAACGCGGAGAGGCGAGCTGGGCGGAGAACCAGCCACTCACGTTCGACCGGCGGGAAAGGTCGGAGGTTTCGTATTTCACCTACTCCTTCAGCCCGCTTCTGGACGATGACGGCGGAGTTGGCGGGGTGCTCCTGATCACTCAGGACACAACCGTCCGGGTGCTGGCCGAGCGCCGGATCGACGCGGTCCGGGAGGAACGCGCGCGTCACGAGGGCGAGCTGCGGGGCCTCTTGAACGACTTACGGGCCGCCCAGCGCCGCGTGGCCGTGGCCGGGGACGCAGAGCGCCGCCGGATCGAGCGCGATCTGCACGATGGCGCGCAGCAACGGTTGATGGCCCTCCGACTCGAGCTGGGGCTGCTCGAGGAGCGGGTCAGCGACGATCCGAAGCGCGCCACCGAGATGCTCAGAGAGCTGCGGCTCGAGCTCGATGAAGCGCTCGACGAGCTGCGCGAGCTCGCTCATGGGCTCTACCCCCCGCTTCTGGCCAGTGACGGGCTCGAAGCGGCGCTCGCCGCCACGGCCCGCCGCTCGGCCATCCCGGTGACCATCGACACGAACGGGATGACCCGCGCTCCGCGCTCGATCGAGAGCGCCGCGTACTTCTGCTGCCTCGAGGCGCTCCAGAATGCCGCCAAGCATGCGGGCCCGGACGCCCGAGCCGTGATCGAGCTGCGCATGAAGGACGGATCTCTGAGGTTCTCCGTGCGCGACGACGGAGCCGGATTCGATCCGGGCGACATGCAACCCGGCTATGGCTTGATCAATCTGCGCGATCGCCTGAGCGCGCTCGGCGGCGACGCGAGTGTCACCTCAGCCCCGGGCGCCGGCACGACCATGACCGGTTACATCCCGCTGCCATGATTGGGATGCCTGCATGCGTGTTGCGACTGCGGCCGTGCAATGGCGTAGGTTCGACATCCCACACGACTGAAGACCCCGGCCCCGATAGGAGGATCTGTGAGTGATCTGATTGCCGTGGCGTACCCAGACCGAGAGACCGCTGAGGCGGTCAGACAGAAGCTTGCCAAGCTGACGCTCGAGCACAAGATCGAGCTCGAGGACGCCGTCGTCGTCGATCGTGACGAGAACGGCAGGGTCAAGCTGCACCAGGCCCACAGTCCGGCCGCCCGCGGCGCGGCCGGCGGTGCGCTTTGGGGCGGCCTGATCGGACTGCTGTTCCTCGCCCCGCTGTTCGGAATGCTCATCGGTGCGGCCGCCGGCGGCGCCAGCGGCGCGATGGTGGATGTCGGCATCAACGACCAGTTCATGAAGGACCTCGGAGCCAGGCTGAAGCCCGGCGGAGCGGCCCTGATCGTTCTGGTGCGCAAGGTGACGCCCGACAAGGTCCTCCCCGAGATCAGTGAGTACGGCGGCGAGGTCATCCAGACCTCATTGGATGACGACGCCGAAACCAAGCTGCGTGAGGTTCTCGAGGGTGCGGGAGCAGGCCAGCCGGCCTGATCCGATCGACGGCCTGTGACCTCCTCGCTGCCGCAGACCGGACCGGCGCTGCTGTGCTGGGATGGCTCGGAGGCCGCGGCGCACGCGATACGCGGCGCCGCAACGCTGCTCGAGCCGCCCGGTCCAGCGGTGGTCGTGTTCGCCCATTTCCCGCCGAAGACAGACCTCGCGGAAGCCGGTGCCGTGGGCGCCCCGACGGTCAGCGAGGAGGCGGCCGAGGATGTCCTCGAGAGTGGGGTGCGCACAGCACGTGCGGCCGGCTTCGACGCGACCGGCGTCCGAATCGCCTCGACGAGCAGCGCGGCGCAGGTCATCTCGGATGCGGCGGAGCAGCACGACGCGCGGCTGATCGTCCTGGGGCAGGCGCGGCGATCGGCGATCAATCGGTACTTCCTGGGCTCGGTCGCCCGCGAGGTCCTCAACGCCGAACATCGACCGGTGGTCGTGGTCGGGTCCAGCGAAACAGCGCCGACGGCCGAGCCGCCGGTCGCGTCGGACGGTCGTCCGGTGCTGATCTGCTGGGATGGTTCCGACGGAGCTGCCCGCGCGATCGAGGACGCCGCCGCGATCGTCGGAGGGACTCGCCGGGCCACCGTGCTGTTCGCCCATGTCCCCACTGAGTCCGCGCGAGGCATCCTGGGCGGGTTCTCGGCCCCCGATGCCCCGATCATGGGCCCCGCCGATGCCGAGGTGCTGTTGGAGCAGGGTCTGCGCGTAGCTCGCGAGGCCGGGTTCGAGGCGAGCGCGCTGCCGGTGATCGCCGAGCGCAAGACGTCCGAGATCATCGCCTCGACCGCCGAGGCGGAGGGGTCGCTTCTGATCACGATGGGTCAGCGTCAGCGCTCCCGCCTGGGAACGCTCGTCCTCGGCTCGGTCGCCCGCGGCGTCCTGGAGGCGGATCACCGACCCGTGCTGTTGGCGGGACCGACCCGGCCCGGCGTCTACCCGCGCTCGCGCTGATGCAGGAGATGACACGCCCTCGCATACGGATGCGTGCATCCCAATCTGCCCGAACGCGATCGACGCGGTAGCTTGGCTGGCTAGATGTCCTCCCCCGGCCCGCGCCGTAGACCTTTAGTCCTTCCGCTGGCGGTGGCGGTGATCGTCGTCCTGGCCGCCGCTGTCGTGGTGGGCCTCGTGTCCAACAACAAATCGACGACGAGCACCACCACGACGGTGGCGACCAGCACTGCGGCGACGACCGGCCCGTCATGTGATGTCACCTCGGTGGCCGAGCACCAGCTACCGGCAGTCGTGACGATCATGGCCGCCAGCGGCAACGGCAGTGGCGTCGGTTCGGGCGAGGTGATCCGCTCGAACGGATACATCGTCACCAACAACCACGTGATCGCTCCGGCGCTGGGTGGCGGGTCGTTGCAGGTCGTCTTCGATAACGGCGACTCCGCGCGCGCGACGTTGGTCGGCCGCGACCCGCTCACCGACCTGGCGGTCATCCGGGTCGATAAGTCGAATCTGCAGACGATCGCGATCGGCAATTCCTCGGGCCTCAAGATCGGCCAACCCGTGGTGGCCCTGGGTGCGCCCTTGGGGTTGTCGAGCACGGTGACCAGCGGCATCGTCAGCGCGCTTGGGCGCACCGTCCACGTTCCCGGGGAGGGTTCGGGGTCGGCTCTCCTGGTCGACGCCGTGCAGACCGACGCGTCGATCAACCCCGGAAACAGCGGTGGGGCACTGGTGAACTGCTCCGGCGCTCTGGTCGGGATCCCAACCGCCGGCGCGTCGACCGGCGAGACCGGCGGAAGCATCGGACTGGGCTTCGCGATTCCGGTGAACTCCGCCCTGACGATCGCCGAGGAGCTCATCTCCAAAGGCAGCGTGACCCACGCGTTTATCGGCGTTCAGGCCCAACCGCTCGCCGCGTCGGCCACGGGACAGGGAGGACAGGCCGCCGGCCTGTGGGTCGTCGCGGTGGTTCCGGGCAGCCCGGCGGCCAGCGCCGGGCTCCACGAGGGCGACATCATCAGGTCGATCGACGGGGACCCGGCGACCAGCACGGATCAGCTGATGGCGGTGACCCTGACCAAACGTCCCGGGGATCGCGTGGACGTGGGTTACGAGCGTGACGGCAAGCAGGCCACCGCCACGATCACGCTCAGCTCTCGTCCGTCTGGCTCGTGATCCAACAGGCCTCGCCGGCCGTCAGCCTGGGAGTTCACTCGGAGGTGGGAAGGCTCCGCAAGGTGCTGGTCTGCGCTCCGGGCCTGGCCCACCGACGGCTCACGCCGACCAACTCCGACGAGCTCCTGTTCGACGACGTGATGTGGGTCGAGAACGCTCAGCGCGACCATCTCGACTTCGTCAACAAGCTGCTTACCCGCGGGGTCGAGGTCGTCGAGCTGCACGACCTCCTGGCCGAGACGATGGACGTACCTGGGGCCCGCGATTGGCTGCTCGATCGAAAGATCATCGCCAACGAGGTCGGTCTCGGTCTCGTCGACGGTACCCGCGCCTTCCTCGATTCGCTTCCGGCTCGCGGATTGGCCGAGCACCTGATCCGCGGCCTGGCCACTTCGGACCTGCCCGACGACTTCCGTCCGGGATATGTGTCGCTGGCCCGCGAGTCCTCAGGTGCACGCGAGTATCTGATGCCGCCGCTGCCGAACACGCTCTACACGCGCGACAGCACCTGCTGGCTTTACGGCGGGGTCACCTTGAACCCGCTGTTCTGGGGGGCTCGCCACGACGAGACGCTGCTGATGAAGGCCATCTACAAGTTCCATCCGGACTTCGCGCAGGCCAACGTGTGGTGGGGCGATCCCGAGCGCTACTGGGGCAGAGCGACCCTCGAGGGTGGGGACATCATGCCCGTCGGCAACCGCACCGTCCTGATGGGAATGAGCGAGCGCACCTCGCGCCAGGCCATCACCCAGGTCGCAGCGGTCCTGTTCGCCAACGAAGCGGCCGATCGTGTGATCGTCGCCGGCATGCCCCGGCTGCGCGCGGCCATGCACCTGGACACCGTGTTCACGTTCGCCGACCGCGACACGGTCACGGTGTACCCACGGCGCTTCTCGTCGATGACCTCGACGCACCTCGACCGGCTCCGGACGATCGAGACCGCGGGAGATCTGTACGCCTCCGAGCGCCAGCAGTGGGACAGCGGCAACAACGCGGTGGCCCTCGAGCCCGGAGTCGTGGTCACCTACGATCGCAACACCCAGACCAACACCCTGCTGCGCAAGGCCGGCATCGAGGTCATCACGATCGTGGGAGCCGAACTCGGGCGCGGCCGGGGTGGCGGTCACTGCATGACCTGCCGGATCATCCGCGATCCGGTCGATTTCTGACGCCTACCGGACCTCGGCCGCCACCGTGCGCTCGGCCACGGCGAGGGGCTCGTCTGTCTCGGCGTGCGAGCCCTCGGCTGCCTCGACGTTGGGCACGATCCCCGTCCCCTGGTGTACGCCGTCGCCCAGGTTCTGGCCGTTCGGAGTGAAGAACTGTCCGATCGTGATGTCCAGCGCGCCGCCGTTGACCAGCCGCTTAGTTTGCTGAAAGACGCCCTTGCCGTAGGTCCGGGTACCGACCACCTTGGCCCGATGATGATCCTGAAGCGCGGCGGTGACGATCTCGGCCGACGACGCCGTACCTCGATCGACGAGCACGACCAGCGGGGTGTTGGGTGCGATCGCGTCGTCGCGCGCCGTGTACACCCGGGGCGGCTGACCCCGCTCCTCGGCGGACATGATCGTGCCGTGGGCGAGAAAGATGCTGGCCACATTGATCGCCTGGACGATCAAGCCTCCCCCGTTGCCGCGCAGATCGAGGATCAGCCCCCGGGCGCGGGCGTGCAGCGCCGCCTGCACCTCGGCACGCAACTTGTCGCCGGAGCCTTCGCTGAAGCCGGTCAGCCGCAGGTAACCGATGCGAATGCCGTCGTAGCTGAGGACCCGCGAGCTCGCGACCGGCACCACAACCCGAGCTCGCACCACCGATACGACGCGTTCGGTTTCGCCGCGCATGACCGTGAGCTTCACGGTCGTACCCTCCGGGCCTCTGATCAGGTCCAGACCGTGGTCATCGCCACGGTTGGCCAGCGAGGTCGAGCCGACCTTGACGATCACATCGCCCCGCTTCAGCCCGGCGCGGGCGGCCGGCGAGCCCTCGACCACGCCCGTGATCCGCAGCCCATCGGGCTCGGACTCGATCTCGATCCCGATGCCGATCCTGGGCGTCTCCGGCTCGTTCCTCGATGCGTAGGCGCTCGCGTCGATGTAGTGCGAATAGGGATCGTCGAGGCCACCGACCATGCCCGACAGGGCGAGGTCGACCAACTTGGCGCGCTTGAGCGGACGGAAATACCGGCTGGTGAGTATGTTCAGTGCCTGCTCGGTGGCGATGTCGCTTCGGCGGCTCTCGAATACGCCGGCGCGCAACGGCGCAGGCAGGACGCTCGGGTGTCCGCCCAACCAGATCCCGGCGAGCAGCAGGACGACCGCCGCGACAATGCCGCCAAGGAGGGACCACAGGCGTACGCGACGGCGCCGGCGGGTGGGAGCTGACAGTGCTGCGCGTCTCTGGCTGACCGGACTACTGTAGGTCCGCTCGATCGGCTCGCCTCCGACACGGGTGCCTGCACCCCTCTGCCAACTGGGTCCTTACGAACCACGCCGGGGCGAATGCGTGGTGCGCGACGGCCCTCTAGCCTGACCGCCGACCACCTTCTCGAGGAGACCCGATGGCCCTGACCGACGAGCAAGCCCGCGTGAAGGCCGCCTATGAGGCGGTGCAGGATGTATTCCCGACCGCCGGCTACGCGTACGTGCTGGCCTGCCGCCGCCAACTCCCCGAGATCGACTCGCCGGAGACGCTCGCCGGGTATCGCGCGCTGGCCGACGAGGCCGAGGCGCTGGCCGCGATGGTCGCGACCAGCCGCCCGGATCCGTGACCCCGGCGCAGCGGCCCCCGGCAGCGTACGCGGCGGCGATCCCGCGGCTGGAACAGACGCGCAACCCGCTGGTTGCCGATTCCGCGGAATCGCGCTGCTCACGAACCAGGGCCGCTCCTTTGCGCCGGTGAGCACCATCGTGAACCGCCCGCTTAGACGCAAGGCTGACCGGCAACTCTCGCTCCGGCGGCTCGTTAATGTCGTCGATGGGACTTGGACGCGGGCAGCGGTTGACATCCCCGGCTGCGCGCCCCAGTCATTTCCGTGCATCTCCGAACGGCTCTACGCTCACGACGACCAGGGCACCCGAGTGGTCGACACCGCCCCGCCCGGCCAAGGCAACTCGATCGGCAACGTCGCAAGCGCCTCGCTCGCGCTCAGCTGGACCCACGACGGCGTCCAGCGACAACTCCAGCTGCGCTGAACACGCGCGCCGCTCCGGGGCGCCGGGGGCACTCCCGGCTATCCGGCCGCGAGACAGTTGCATCGCGGTAATACCCGGCAGCGGACAGCGCCCCCGGCAGGACTCGAATCTGCGACCCACGGCTTAGAAGGCCGCGGCGCGGCTTCCAGCTCCCCTATTTATTGGCGATTCACTGTCGCACAACTCAGTATTTCATCGTGTTTCTGAGCAGAATGGTTGCCCGACATGGTTGCCCGGTGCCACGGTTGCCCGATGGTTGCCCGCTGTCTGAGGGTGGCTGTACAGTGGTCACGTGACCCTCCCCCAGCCCACCTCTCGACCGTTCATTCGAGAGCGCGCAAGCGGTCCCCATTGGTACGCGAAGTGGTACCGCGGCGGCCGTCCCGTGATCCGGGCACTCGGGCGCGCATGGGTCGAAGCCGACGGCGCCGGCGGGTGGCGCGCTCGCCGTGGGCGGGCCGCTGGAGGCGCACTGACCGAAACGCAGGCCGGCGTGCGCATGCTCGAGCTGGTCCGCGATCACGACGCTGAGCAGACTCAGCTCGAGGTTGACGCCAAGGAGCGGCGCCGGCGAGGGGTGACGTTTCGGGAGCTCGCCGCCGAATGGATGGAGTACCTCGAGCACGAGAAGGGCGCGAAGCCTTCGACCCTGCGCGACTACCGATGGCTGCTGGCCGAGCCGGATCAGGCGCACAGGCGTGGTTCGGGTCGCTCGCCCGGGCTACTGATGTCAGCGCTGGGCGACCGTCCTGCAAAGGTGATTACCACCAGGGATGTAGCCGAGTACCTCCGTGGCCTCGACAAGGCTGGCGCAACTCCCCGGACCGTGAACAAGCACCGCCAGGTGATCAGCGCGATCTATGGCTATGGCATGCGCGAGGACACCTATCGACTCGCACTTAATCCCGCGGCGGCCACAACCAAACGACGCGAGCCGCCGCCTGCGGTCCTCGACTTCTACGAGACAGAGGAGGTCGAGGCGATGGCCCGCGCCGCCGAGGCCGGCGCCCACCGCGAGGTCACGCGGCTGACCTACGACGATGCGGAGCTGGCTGCGCGTGCGCGAGAGGACCTCCAAGACGCCGAGCTGTACCGCATCGCGGCCTACACCGGCCTCCGGCTCGGCGAGCTGCTCGCTCTTCGCTGGGCCGATGTGAACCTCGTCAACCGCCGCCTCGTGGTGCACCGTGCGTTGAGCGACCGGATCGAAGGTCCGACCAAGAGCTGGCAGGCGCGCTTCCTGCCAATCGCCGATCCGGCGGCCGAGGCCTTCGCTCGCCTTCCGGAACGCGGAGAGTTCCTCAGCCCGCGCGACTACGTGTTCTGCTCACGGTTCGGCCGGCCACTGGACGGCTCGGCGCTGCGCCGCCGCTTCAAGCGCGCTGCGGCGGCAGCCGGCCTTCGGGTGCTCCGCTTCCACGCCCTGCGCCACGGTGCCGGCTCGCTGGTCGCCCGCCAGGCGGATGCTCGCTGGGTCCAGGGGTTCCTTGGGCACTCGAAGCTCACCACGACCGAGCGCTACTTGCACGCCAAGGCGCGGCCGCAGGACGTCGACGTCTTGAATCGCGCGTTCGCGACAGCTTCGCAGCTGCCGACAGTCACCCTGCAGGAGTGAAACCGGGCCGTCAACGAACACCCGCTGCTGAACACCGCCCATGGCCGGTGCACGCGTTGGTCTCATGAGCGAACTCGATCGGGTCGGCGTCGCCCGGATCGGTGACCGACATGCGAGCTGGCAACGTACCTGCCGCGAGCTCCGGGACATCCTGGGAACGTATTTTGCGGACATCTCTGGACATCTTTGGCTGTGGGCTCACTCGACGTGCGAGCGCTCCACGATTCCGCTCGCGATACCGCGCCCCGAACGCTGCTTGCGGCCACTAGCCGCCGGACAACTTGGGACATCTTTGGGGGTCAGCACCTAGTGCGTGGAGTGTGTTGCTGTCCGGAGAGGCGGTAACGGTGGGAGAGGGCATGAGGTTGGGGCGCGCCAGCGCCCAACACAGATGCCAAAAGGCGCGTACGGGCGGCGGTGTCAAGCAGCGCTCGGAACGGTGATGAACCGGGGCGGCTCGCGAGTGACGGTGCGATCGAGGCGCTGCTTGATAGCGGCGACCGGACGTGCCAGGAGCACGGCGGCGAGCCGGGACGCACGGGGACGCCCGTGCGCAATCCGCGCTTCTAAACCGATCTACGCGCGTGTCGCGGTGGGTTCGCGAACCGTACGGCGACGAATCCTGGCGCCGGAGCCTGGCTCGAATCGGCCATAGAGCACGTCCGGATCGAGGTCGACCTCCCCTGGCCACTCGATCGTTTGCGTCTCGGGATTCACGCGCACCTGTTCGAACAGCTCCCGGCGCTCCCGGATCGGTTCGAACACGCCACCGCGAGCCAGGACCTCGCCGACGTCGACGTCCTTGACCGCGCCGTCGGAGAACGTGAGGCGCAGCCAGGAGCCGTCCAGCGGCTCGACGGCATCGATCTTGATTAGCTCGCTCATGTCAACGGCGCCACGGGTTCGGTTGGCTGTTGGGCACTCGCCCGATCCCAGTTTGCCATGAGCTCGGTCCTGTGCTCCCCGAGCCATTCCCGGACCAACCGGAGCGCGCGGCCGGGCAGGAAGCCGGCGAACACCTCCCCCGTTTCGATCACGATCAGAGCCTCATCGCCGGCGTATCGGGCGTGGAAATGCGGTGGGGGATGATCGGCGAAATACATCTCGATCACAATCCCATAGAACTCGCTGATCCTCGGCACCACCCGATCGTGCCGAACGCACCGGATGGCGACGTGCTGGCCCCCTACCCAGCTTCGGCGTTGAGCACCGAACCGGGGCTGCTCCGGGACCCCGTCTAGCGCTTCCTTACGATCGAAGTCACATTCTGGGCCAACTCATTGTGTCCGCGCGCAAAACAGGTCAGCGTGTTGCTGGCCATCGCAGGCGCCCCCGCGATCGGAGACAGGTTCGGTCGCGCCGAGCGGACACCGCGTGCACGGAAAGGGAACGCTCAACGGACGGTTGGCGTGGCACGTCCCTCGCTGCCGCTTCTAGCCCAATGCGACATTCACCCGGGCGAATTGACGGCGCGAGCGCCAGAACCGCTGGCGGAGGACTCCTTCGGGCAGATCTCCGGCGCTAGGTGGCGTCGTCACCCCTTGCAACCGTCGCGGCGGTAGGCTCGCCTCATGACGGAAGAACAGCTTCCTGGGTCAGGCGAAGAACAGCTTTCTGGGTCAGCTGCATTCGACCGCGAGTCGGAAGTCGGCGCCCTCTTGGATGCCGACGAGACCGTGATCGGAGACGTCTGGCGCCGTCTCAGAGCTGGCAGCACGCCTGCGGAGGTCGCGGCAGAGGATGGCATCACCCAAGGTCCGATCTACAGCGCCATCAACCTCCACAACGCGCTCCTACACGGGAATGTGTCGCCGTCGCCTTCGGTCGCTAGGGGCGTCGCCGGTCGCATCCGCAAATGGCTCAAGACCAAGCCGCTCAGCGATGAACTCCGTCAAGCGCTTGAGCAACAAGAGCAGCTGCTCAACGCGGTTGTAAACGACTCGCAGGCGTCAGAGGCGGAGTCGGAGGAGGCCGTCGAGAAGAGCAAGGCGGCTGAGGCGGAGAACATCCCCGGTATCTACGTGTACACGCTCCCGCACTACATCCGCCATCCGTACGACCCCAAGACCGGAAGAACGCTGCTGAAGGTGGGGCACTCGTCGGTCGACGCGCTCTATCGAGCCACCAGTCAGGCTCGCGTCACGTCCCTGCCCGAGGATCCCTGGCTGCTGCGGATTTACCCTGCCGATTCCACACTTCACGTGGAGAATCAGTTCCACGTGTTCCTCCGTGACGCTGACCACGACGGCGTTCGCGGGACTCGAACCGGAGCAGAATGGTTTCTGACCTCGCTGAAGTTCCTGGACCGCATCGCTACGACCCTGGGACTCGAGATTCGCAGCATCAACGACTTCG
>DATFDC010000008.1:0-5900 GCA_035252415.1 Solirubrobacteraceae bacterium | reverse complement strand
AGCGGCTCGCGTCCAGGTTGTCGTTCGTGGTGATCAGCCAGAGACGCCGGCAGCCGCGTCGCACGGCTTCCGCGCGGACGCCGGCCAGCAGCGCCGAACCGATCCCCTGGCGCCGGCCTAGCGCATCCAGCGTGACCAGCTCGCATTCGCTGCCGTCGCACCGGAAGGTGGCCAGACCGACGATCTGGTCGCCCTGAAGGGCGAGAAGCGCGGGAAGCCGCGATGCGTCGTGGGCGGTGCCGCGGCTGACCACGGTGGTCGAGCCCCAGGCCTGCGTCAGAAGCCGCTCGATCCAGGGAATTTCGTCCGTTTTGGCGGCGCGGATGCGGATGGGGGCGGGAGCGTCCATCCGCCGTCAGCATGCCACCTGGCCATTTCCTCGCAAACAGCGGCCGACCGTATATGGGAACGTCTGTTCGGTCCATTAGACTCGGTTATGTGGACAAACTTGTCGTCTCAGGCGCCCGAGAGCACAACCTGAAGGACGTCACGGTCACGATCCCGCGGGACGCGCTGACCGTGATCACCGGCCTGTCCGGGTCGGGGAAGTCCTCGCTGGCCTTTGACACGATCTACGCCGAGGGGCAGCGGCGCTACGTCGAGTCGCTGTCGGCCTACGCGCGCCAGTTCCTGGGGCAGATGGACAAGCCCGACGTTGACTCGATCGAGGGGCTCTCGCCGGCGATCTCGATCGATCAGAAGACGACCTCGCGCAACCCGCGGTCAACGGTGGGCACGGTGACCGAGATCTACGACTACCTGCGCCTGCTGTGGGCGCGCATCGGCCATCCCCACTGCCACATCTGCGGCCGGCCGATCACGGGCCAGTCGGCCGAGCAGATCATCGATCAGGTGATGGAGCTGCCCGAGGGGACCCGGTTCATGGTCATGGCGCCGATCGTGCGCGGGCGCAAGGGCGAGTACGGCAAGCAACTCGAGGAGCTCCGGGGCGAGGGCTTCACCCGGGCCAAGGTCGACGGCGAGCTGCGCCGGCTCGACGAGCAGATCGTGCTCGACAAGAAGTTCAAGCACGACATCGCGATCGTGGTCGACCGGCTGGTCATGAAGGGTGAGCTGCGCAAGCGGCTGGCCGACTCGGTCGAGACCGCGGTGTCGCTGGCCGACGGCCTGGTCGAGATAGAGCTGGTCGACACAGGCGAGATCCAGACCTATTCCGAGCGGTTCGCCTGCCCGGTCCACGGCCCGAGCCTGGTGGAGCTCGAACCGCGCATCTTCAGCTTCAACTCGCCGCACGGCGCGTGCCTGCGCTGCACCGGCCTTGGGTCGCAGATGGAGATCGACCCCGAGCTGGTCGTGCCCGATCCGACGCTGTCGATCGGCGAGGGCGCAATCGCGCCTTGGGCGGCCAGCGCGTCTGACTACTACGACCAGCTGATCCAGGCGATCGCCGAGCGCTACGAGGTCGACCTCGAGACGCCGTGGGAGGAACTGCCCGACCAGGCCCGGGACTTCTTCCTGTACGGGACCAACGGCGACCGCGTCCAGGTCACCTACCGCAACCGGTTCGGCCGGCGCCGGTCGTACGCGACCACGTTCGACGGCATCATCCCGAACCTCGAGCGCCGCTACCGCGAGACCGAGTCCGAGCTCGCCCGCGAGAAGATCGAGGAGTACATGACGCTGCGCCCGTGCCCGGAGTGCAAAGGCGCGCGGCTGCGACCGGAGTCCCGGGCGGTGCTGGTGAGCGGTACAGCGATCCACGACTTCACCGCGCTGTCGGCGCGGCGGGCGCTCGAGTGGGTCGACGGGCTCGAGCTGAGCGATCACGACCAGCGGATCTCGCGGCTGGTGCTGCGGGAGATCGAGGAGCGCCTGCGCTTCCTGGACAACGTCGGCGTGGGTTATCTGTCGATGAACCGGGCGGCGGCGACGCTGTCGGGCGGCGAGGCGCAGCGGATCCGGCTGGCCACCCAGATCGGCTCGTCGCTGGTCGGAGTGCTCTACATCCTCGACGAGCCGTCGATCGGCCTGCACCAGCGCGACAACAACCGGCTGATCGCCACGCTCGAGCGCCTGCGCGATCTCGGCAACACGGTGCTGGTGGTCGAGCACGACGAGGGAACGATGCGCGCCGCCGACCATCTGCTCGACATGGGGCCCGGGGCCGGCGAGCACGGCGGCCACGTGGTGGCGCAGGGCACGGCCGAGGAGGTCGAGGGGGTTGCCGACTCTCTCACCGGGCAGTTCCTGGCCGGCACCCGGCGGATCGAGGTCCCGCGGCGGCGGCGCAAGCCGAGCGGTTACGTGTCGATCGAGGGTGCGTCCGAGAACAACCTGCAGTCGGTCGACGTGAAGATCCCCCTCGGCGTGCTGTGCTGCGTTACCGGTGTGTCGGGCTCGGGCAAGTCGACGCTGGTCAACGAGGTGCTCTACAAGGCGGTGGCCAACCGGCTGCACCGAACCCGGCAGAAGGCGGGCGCGCACCGCCGGGTCACCGGCCTCGAGCAGGTGGACAAGATCATCTCGGTCGACCAGTCGCCGATCGGGCGCACGCCGCGGTCGAACCCGGCGACGTACATCGGGCTGTTCGATCAGATCCGCGACCTGTTCTCCAAGACCCAGGAGGCGCGGGCGCGGGGCTACAAGCCGGGGCGGTTCTCGTTCAACGTCAAGGGCGGCCGGTGCGAGGTGTGCCGCGGGGACGGGCAGATCAAGATCGAGATGCACTTCCTGCCCGACGTGTACGTGCCGTGCGAGCAGTGCCATGGCAAGCGCTACAACCGCGAGACGCTCGACGTGCGGTTCAAGGGCAAGACGATCGCCGATGTGCTCGAGATGCCGATCGAGGAGGCGCTCGAGTTCTTCGCCCACATCCCGAAGATCCGCCGCCGGGTCGAGGCGCTGCACGACGTCGGGCTCGGGTACATGCGGCTGGGCCAGCCGGCGACCACGCTGTCCGGCGGCGAGGCCCAGCGGGTGAAGCTCGCCGCCGAGCTCTCGAAGGTGGCCACGGGCCAGACGCTGTACATCCTCGACGAGCCCACCACCGGCCTGCACTTCGCGGACATCCAGCGCCTGCTCGAGGTGCTGATGCGACTGGTCGAGGCCGGCAACACGGTGGTGGTGATCGAGCACAACCTCGATGTGATCAAGGTGGCCGATCAGATCATCGACCTGGGACCGGAAGGGGGAGAGGAGGGTGGTCGCGTGATCGCGACCGGCACGCCGGAGAAGGTGGCCACCGTCGAGGGTTCGTACACCGGCACGTTCCTCGCCGACGTGTTGCCGGTGCGCGCAGCGAGGTCGGCGAACGGCACGGCGAAGAGGCGCGCGGTATCGGCGAACGGCACGACGAAGAAGCGCGCGCCATCGGCCAACGGCACGACGAAGAAGCGCGCGCCATCGGCCAACGGCGCGACCAAGAAGCAGGCGCCTGCGCGCCGGCGGGCCGCAGCGACCGCGGGCTGATCGGCGCCAGGTGAGCGAAGCCGCGCCCCCCGGGCGTCCGGACGCCGCGGCGCTCAAGCTGTGGCTTCAGAAGTGGCGCTGGTACGAGCGCAATGCGCTGCCGTGGAACCGGGCCCGGATCCACTGGGAGTTCATGCGCCGGCAGGCCTTCGTCCGCTGGCCCGTGCACGGCAACGTGCTCGAGGCGCTGCTCGAGGGGCGGTTGGAGATCGGTCCGCACACGCTGCTCGAGCCGGACGTGTGGATCACCGCCCCTGGGGAGGCACGGGTGCGGATCGGTGGCGGCACGTTCCTGAACCGCGGCGCGATGGTCGCCTCCCTCGAGCTCGTCGAGATCGGCGAGCACTGCATGCTGGCCAACGGCTGCTACGTCACCGACTCTTCGCACCGGTTCGACGACCCGGACCAACCAGTGCCGTGGCAGGGCTTCACGACCAAGGGCCCGACACGGATCGGCGACAACGTCTGGTGCGGCGTCAACGTCGTCGTGACGACCGGTGTGACGATCGGAGATCGCTGCGTAATCGGGGCCAATTCCGTCGTGACGTCCGATATTCCGCCGTTCTCGGTGGCCGCCGGCGTTCCCGCGCGGGTGCTCCGGACCATTACGTATTAACGGGCACTCGATGCCACTCGGACGCCCCGTGCTCCCGTGGCCGATCGCACGCTGGAATCGGTGGTCACCCAGTGCCTCACTGCATCAGTCGTCGTTGGTCCCGCGAGGGGCGTCCGACCGGCATCGAGGCCCGCCTTGCGAGCGGGGTAGGCCCGTAGCCGCGCTGGCACCCGGCGCCACCGGGGACGGCAAGCCTCCGACCCCGACCGTTCGTACCCCCAGTCTTGGTTGAGCCAGCGGGCCGGGAGCTAACAGCAAGCCAGCGGCTCGGGAGCTATAAGCAAGGCCAAGCGGTGCGCCGAGGGGGGAGGGGCTGGCCGTCCGCGTCTGCGGCACCTCGCGCCCGCGGACATTCCGCCCTGCGGCACCGGCGGCCGGCGCACGGTGCCGCAGAGGCGGGCGTTCAGCGTCCTAGCTGCTGGGGATGCCGTTGGCCGGCGGCGCCGGTTGGGTGCCCGTGAACGGCTGGATCGGGCTGCTGGCGGCTGGGGTGGTCGTCAGCGGCTTACCGGTCAGGACGATCTTGCCGCCCTTGACCTGGCCGATCGCGGCGCCACCAAAGCCGCCGTGATCGCTGGATGAGTAGCGGAACGGGACCAGGCCGGGGCCGGTCCAGCTCGAGCCCTTCGAGTTGATCGCCTCGACCAGGCCCTGGCGGGTGAGCTTCGGCCCGGCCGCCTTGAGCGCCTGGACCAGGGTGTAGGCGCTGGCCATCCCGTACTCGACGTTGCCGTCGAACGGCACCTTGGCGTCGTACTGGTCGTGGACCTTCTTGAACAGCTGGATCCACGGGTTGGTGGTGTCGGTGTTGGAGGGGAGGTAGCCGTCGGTGATCGCGCCCTCGATCAGCGCGGTGCCGGACGCCTTGCCCTTGGAGATCGACTTGAGCAGGGCGCCGACCGTGGTCGGGTCGATGCCGACGCTCGAGATCACCAGTTGCGGGTGATAGCCGAGCGTGAACGATGTGAGCTGACCGATCGCGGTGTAGATCGGCACGGTGAAGTCGACCAGCACCTCGGCGCCCGACGACTTGATCGCGGTGATCTCGGGAGCCAGCGTGGTCGTGCCCGACTCGTACGGCTGCTTGGAGACGATCGAGGAGGCGGGCACCTCGGCCTGGATCCCGGCCAGGCCGCCCTTGCCGAAGTCGTCGTCCTGGTAGAGGATGCCGATCTTCTTGCCGGCGAAGTGCTGCTTGATGTACTGGCCGAGGATCTTGCCCTCGATCGTGTAGTTGGGCTGCCAGCCGAACGTGTAGGGCTGACTCGAGCCGTTGTCCCAGCACGGGCAGCCCGAGGCGACGAAGATGTCCGGGATCCGTGAAGCGTTCAGATAGCCCACGACCTTGGTATGCGTGGGTGTGCCGAGACCCTCGTAGATCCCGAACACCTTGCTCTGGAGGACGAGCTGGTGGACAACGTTGACCGTGTTGGTCGGGTTGTAGGCGTCGTCTTTGATGAGCAGGTGGATCTTCCGGCCGTAGACGCCGCCGTTGGCGTTCACGTAGTTGAAGAACGCCTGCGAGGCCGCCGCGATCTCGCTGTAGCCGGGTGCGGCCGGACCGGTCAGCGGCTGATGGGTGCCGAACGTGATGCTGGTCGCGGTCACGCCCGGAGCGGTGCTGCCGCCGTTTCCGCCGCTGCTGCTACTGCTGGTGCTGCCGCCGCCGCTGGCGGCGCTGCCACTGCTGCTGCTCTTGGACGATCCGCAGGCGGCCACGGCCAGCGCGACCGCGAGCACGACTCCCACGTACCCCAACGATTTGGTGCCGCGAAGCCTCATACCACTCCTCCTCCACACGGTGGACCCGACTGGGACAGCGCGTTTGGTCGACGCGCGGAATCTAATTAGATAC
>DATFDC010000007.1:0-3421 GCA_035252415.1 Solirubrobacteraceae bacterium | reverse complement strand
CCGGCGAGCCTCGGGCGCCGGTCCGGCCAGGGGCGGCAGGCCGGCCATCGCCTCGGCGGCCGCCTCGCGGGTCTGGGCCTCGCCGACGATCGCCACCCGCCGTTCGAGCTCGGCCAGGTCGATCCGGCCCTCGGCGTGGTGGCGCTTCAGCGCCTCGTACAGGAGCTCGCGATCGGCGTCGCCGAGCAGCACCCTATGCGCGGTCCACCTTGACGGCGGTTCCGTAGGCCACGATCTCGGTGAACTGCTGTCCGATCTCCGAGGAGTCGAACCGCACGGCGACGATCGCGTCCGCCCCGAGCAGGCGGGCGTTGTCGACCATGCGGTCGATCGCATGGCGGCGGGAGTCCTCGAGCAGCTGGGTGTACTCGGAGATCTCGCCCCGGCGCAACGCCTTGAACGAGGCGGCGACGCCTCCGATCATGCCCATGCTGCGCACGACCAGGCCGTAGCACACGCCGAGGTTCTCGCTGATGCGCACGCCCGGAAGCTCGAGCGCGGTGGTCATGGGCAGCTCAGCGGTCTCGCTCATCTGAGCGCAACTTACCACCGCGCCGCGCCCGCTACCGTTCGGCGCTCTAGATGTCCTCACGCCTTTGCTGCTACATAGCGTCGTTGATCGCCGCCTGCGCGCTGGCCGCGTGCGGCGGGAGCAGCAGCAGCTCGAGCGCGCAGAGCCCCGCGGCGAGCGCGAGCGCGAGCACAAGCACCACAACCACGGCGACGAGCACGAGCGCGAGCACGACGTCGACCGCCCAGGCGGCGACCGGCCAGAAGCTCGGCCCCGAGGCGATCCCGCTCGAGGCCGGCGCCCCGCTGGCCCCGGCCTCGACCACCACCCAGGGTGGTGGCGCGACCGTGGACGGGATCGAGTGCGCGCCGGTCGAGCAGCTCGCCTACCACATCCACTCCCACCTCCAGGTGTACGTGAACGGCCAGCCGCGCGCGCTGCCGGCGGCCATCGGGATGCTCGGCCCGGTCGCCCAGCAGACCGCCTACGGCCCGTTCTACGGCGCCCAGCAGTGCATCTACTGGCTGCACACGCACGCCTCGGACGGCGTGATCCACATCGAGTCGCCGACCAAGCGGATCTACACGCTGGGCAACTTCTTCGACGAGTGGCACCAGCCCCTGAGCCGCACGCAGGTCGCGACCGCCAAGGGCAAGGTGACCGCATTCCTGAACGGCAAGGCCTGGACCAAGGATCCCCGCGCGATCCCGCTCCTGCCGCACGCCTCGATCCAGCTCGATGTCGGCTCGCCGACGGTCCCGGCCAAGATCGTCTCGTTCGCGGGGACGAACCTCTAGGCCGCGCGGGAGCGGCGCCGGCGGGTCAACTCGAACCCGATGGCCAGCAACACGAGCAGGCCGAGGGCGATCGCGGTCGCGGTTCCGACGTCGTCGAGTACGTCGATCACCGGCGGTCCGGCGAAGTACGCCGCTATGCCGATGCCGGCCGCCCACGCGGCAGCGCTCACCGTCGTGGTGATCAGGTAGACCCCGGTCCCGACCCGGTGGATGCCGGCCACCCACGACGGCGCGAGCAGGATCGCGATCACCGTAAGGCGCCGGAACACCTGCTCGCCGCGCTCGACCGCCTTCAGCCGCAGCCGGCGCAGGGGTCCGGGGGCGGTCATCACGCTGCGCCCCAGGATCCGGCCGACCAGCCAGCCGACGACGCCGCCCGCGACGGCGCCCACGAAGGCCCAGACCAGGACCGGCGTGAGGTCGAGCTGGTGCCTGGCGGCCACGATCGCGGCGGCGATGAGCAGCGGCTCACCCGGCCCGGGCACGCCCGCCCAGCTGGCGAACGCTCCCAGCGCGAGCGCCGCGTAGTCGATGTTGGCGGCGGGAACGTGGTGCAGTAACCCCAGGACGATCAAGCCCGCCGATCGTGGCACACGCCGCGGCCTACACTGCGCGCCGTGTCCGTATACCGCCTCTCGAAACGCGAGAAGTGGATGATCGGCGGCGTGCTGGGGGTCGTCGCGGTGCTCGCCGTGGTCGTGGTGGTCTCGCTGGTGAGCGCCGGGCCGAGCTCGGGGCACGGGTGCATCTACGCGAACATCCCGGGCGCGGTCGGGGCCGAGCAGGTGCACGAGTGCGGCGCCACCGCGCGGGACACCTGCCGGTCGGTCAACGCGCCGGGGGCATACACGCGGCAGGCCGCGCAGACCCTTGCCGTGCAGTGCCGCAAGGCCGGCTTGCCGGTCGGCTAACAGCCCGCGATCCAGCCGGACGAGGCTTCCCCGGCCCCATGGACGCCGCCGCAGGCGGCCCATAAAAGCGCTGCAAATCGCCCGCGCTTATCCACGTGTCCAGACCCCCTATGCATTTGCTGGACGTGGGGACATGGTCGCTTGGGCGGGCCGTGACGACACTGCTCCCGCGTACCACGAGCACAAGGAGATCCAGTTGCCAGTCGAAGCACCGAGTTGGCTCAACGCAGGAGACACTTCCTGGCAGATCACCGCCGCGACGCTCGTCGGCTTGATGAGCGTGCCCGGCCTGGCCGTGCTCTACGGCGGCGTGATGCAGAAGCGCTGGTCGATCAACAGCATGATGCTGACGTTCGCCTCGTTCGCGACCGTGCTGATCATCTGGGTCCTGTGGGGGTTCAAGATGGGCTTCGGCTCGCCTTTCCACGGGCTCTCGCACCATGGCTTCTTCGGGAACTTCATCGGGATCCCGGGGCCGGTGCTGTCGCACACCTCACTCCAGCACCAGGCGAACATCCCGCTGATCGGGTCGATGGCGTTCCCGCAGTCGTCGCTCGTCTACTTCCAGTTGGTGTTCGCCGCAATCACCCCGTGCCTCGCGCTGGGGTCGGTGCTGGGGCGCGTGAACTTCAAGGCGTGGATCCCGTTCGTGCTGCTGTGGATCACGTGCGTCTACTGCGTTGACGCGTTCCTGATCTGGGGCGGCGGGTTCTTCGCCCAGCACGGCGCGGTCGACTACTCGGGCGGCTACGTGATCCACCTCTCGGCGGGTGTGGCCGGGTTCGTGACGGCGGCGGTGATCGGGCCGCGCCTGCAGCGCGACCGCGAGATCGACGCCCCCAACAACGTGGCGATGGTCGCGGTCGGCGCCGGCCTTCTGTGGATGGGCTGGAACGGCTTCAACGGCGGCGACCCGTACGCGGCCAACATGTCGGCCTCCGCGGCGGTGCTCAACACCAACCTGTGCGTCGCGGTGGCGTTCATGGTCTGGGTCGGGTGGGACTACCTGACCGGCCGCAAGCCCTCGCTGCTCGGCGGCGTCAACGGGTGCATCACGGGCCTCGTGGCGATCACCCCCGCGGCCGGCTACGTCAACGGCTGGGGCGCGATCGCGATGGGAGTTATCGCCTCGACGCTGGTGTACTTCGCGCTGAACTACCTGAGCCGCTTGCGCCCGTTCCGCAACGTCGACGACACGCTCG
>DATFDC010000006.1:0-3666 GCA_035252415.1 Solirubrobacteraceae bacterium | reverse complement strand
GCCAGGCCCTGGGCTCGAGCCGGCTGTTCCAGGCCTTCGCCATGGCCACGCCCGGGATGCGTGAGCTGCTCAGCATCGGCAAGGTCTGGGAGCTCGCCCAGCTGCATCGCCGGACCCGCGGCGGCGCCCCGTATGACCTGGTCATCGTCGATGCGCCGGCCACCGGCCACGGGGTGGGGCTGCTGCGCACGCCGCGGACGTTCGCCGAGATCGCGCGGGTCGGCCCGATCGCCCATCAGGGCCAGACCATCGCCGACACGATCGCCGACTCCGAGTTCACCGGGGTGATCGCGGTGGCCACACCCGAGGAGATGCCGGTGAACGAGACCATGACGCTGGCCGACGAGCTGGCCCGCGACGAGCTCCAGCTCGACCTGGTGATCGTCAACGCGCTCTACCCGGCGCGCTTTGAACCCGAGGAGATCGACGAGCTGAACGTCGCGCTCACCAAGACCCGCTCCGCACTGGCCCGCTCCGCGCTGCGCGCCGCACTCTCCGAGCACGCCCGCGCCGCCACCCAGCGCGAGCAGCGCGACCGGCTGCGCGAGCGGGTGGACGGGCGGCTGGTCGAGCTTCCCTACCTGTTCGCCGACGAGGTCGGGCTGCCCCAGCTCGAGGTGCTGGCCGGCGCGCTGGAGACCGCGCTGTGAACATCGCCGAGATGCTCGAGGGCAAGCGCGTGTGCGTTTGCGCCGGGTCGGGAGGCGTGGGCAAGACCACGACCTCGGCGGCGATCGCGCTCGGCATGGCCGCGGCCGGGGCCAAGGTGGCCGTGGTCACGATCGACCCGGCGAAGCGGCTGGCCAACGCGCTGGGCCTCGAGCAGCTCGAGAACGAGCCCCGCCGGGTCGAACCCAAGCGGCTGGCCGACGGCTCGCTGAACGTCGAGGGCGAGTTGTGGGCGATGATGCTCGATCCCAAGCGGACGTTCGACGAGTTGATCGAGCGGGTCGCCCCCGACCCGCAGCGCGCGGAGGAGATCAAGGCCAACCGCGTGTACCGCGAGCTGTCCACGGCGGTGTCGGGTTCCCAGGAGCTCACCGCGATCGCCAAGCTCTACGAGCTTGACCAGGACAACCAGTTCGACCTGCTGGTGCTCGACACCCCGCCCTGGCGCAACGCGCTCGAGTTCCTCGACGCCCCCGGGCGGCTGAACGCCTTCCTCGAGGGCCGGGCCCTAAAGGTGTTCATGCGCCCGACCGGGTTGGGGATCCGCGCGCTCGGCCGCGGCGCGCTGCCGCTCCTGGGCGGCCTGCGCCGGATCACCGGGATCGACCTGATCAGCGATCTGACCACGTTCTTCACGCTGCTCGGCGACATGACCAGCGACTTCAGGCAGCGCGCGGCCCAGGTCGAGCAGCTCCTGCGCGCCGACAGCACCGCGTTCCTGCTCGTGACCTCGGCGGCTCGCGAGCCGATCGATGAGGCGATCTGGTTCGGCCGGCGACTCGAGGCCGACGGGCTGCCGTTCGCCGGTGTCGTGGTCAACCGCGTCCACCACGACCTGCTCGGCGATCGCGCGCCGCGAGAGGTTCGCCGCTCCCTGACGCGGGTGCTTCCGCCCGGATTGGCCGCCCGGGTGGCCGAGAACTTCCGCGACTATCACGTGCTGGCCCGGCGCGACGATGGCAACCTCGCCCGCCTGGCCCGCGAGCTCGACGAGCGCCGCCTGCTGCTCGTGCCCCAGCTCGACGACGACGTGCACGACGTCGAGGGGCTGCTGCGCATCCACCGCTACCTGTTCGGCTCCCAGGCCGAGCGCGAGCGGCTGGTCGAAGACATGGTCGCTTAGCTGCCGCTGCCCTCGAGCGTCACCGCCTCGCTCGTCCAGGCCTCCCAGCGCAGCAGGATTGGCTGCCAGTCGACGCGGTCCACCCGCGCGCCGGCCCGGACCAGGCAGACGGTTCCCTCGTGCAACAGCTCCCACACCGCCTGCTCGCACAGCGCGAGCCGCTCGCTCGCCCGCGACTGCGGATAGCGCTCGCCGGTCAGCTCGACCAGGCGCACGAGGGGAAGCGGTCCATAGGCGCACCGGTCGGCCGCCTCGAGCTTGAGCTCGGTGACCGGCGCCGGCTGCGCTCGCTCGGACAGGATCCGCGCGGTCACGTCCTCACCCGCCCGGGTCACGTTCGCCCATCCCCTGCCCAGGCCGAGCTGGTCCTGCGGTAGCTCGGGGCCTTCGTAGATGGTCAGCTTGGCCCGCTCGGAGGACCAGCGCCGGTCGTCGAGCTCGACCCCGCCCTCCGACACCCAGGGACGGACGATCCGAGCGTCGAGCTGCTCCCGGGTCAGGTTGAACGCCCGCGTCTGGTGGGGGAACTGGCGAAGCTCGACGTGGAACACGCGGGTAGATTCCCACGGCCATGACCAACCGGCCACTGTGGGCGCCCTGGCGCATCGAGTACATCACCGGGCCCAAAGATGGCGACTGCATCTTCTGCGCAGCCGCGGCGGCGCGCAACGACGACCCGGCGCACCAGCCGATCGATCGCACCGAGCACTGCCTGACGATCCTGAACGCGTTTCCCTACGCGCCCGGCCACGTGATGGTGGCGCCGATCCGGCATGTGGGCACGCTCGAGGATCTCGATTCCAACGAGATGCTCGAGACCATGCAGCTGGCTCGGCGGGCAATCCTGGCGATCCGGACGGCGATGACGCCCGACGGGTTCAACGTCGGCTACAACCTGGGCAAGGTGGCCGGGGCCGGGATCGTCGACCACCTGCACCTCCACGTGGTGCCGCGCTGGAGCGGCGACAACAACTTCATGCCGGTGCTGGCCGGCACCGACGTGATGCCGCAGGCCCTGGCGGCCACGCGCGACGTGCTCGTCGCGGCGATCGCTGAGCTACCGTCACGCCCCCATGGCCACTCCGATCTCGCTTGAGGAACTGCAGGAGCTGATCGAGGGCGGGGCGCAGGTGGTCGAGGTACTGGGCGCGGACGACTACGCCCCGGCACACCTGCCCGGCGCGGTCAACCTGCCGCTGCGCAAGCTCGACGAACCGCACGCCGCGGTGCTCGATCGCACCCGGCCTGTGGTCGTGTACTGCTGGGACTCGCTCTGAGACCTGAGCCCACGAGCCGCGTGCCGGCTCGAAGAGTTCGGGTTCACCGAGGTCTACGACTACGTGCCGGGGAAGGTCGACTGGCTCGCCCACGCCCTCCCGGTCGAAGGCGAGCGGCCCGACGCGCCGATCGCCGGACGCGTCATCCGCGCCGACGCCGCGCTCTGCCGCCCCACCGACCGCATGTCCCACGTGTGCGAGTTGATCGAGCGCTCGCCGTACCCGTTCGCGCTGGTCATGAGCGACGATCGCACGCTGCTCGGGCGCGCTCCGTCCAGCGCCCTCGATCCCGCTTCAGAGCGACCGGTCTGGGAGGTGGCAGAGCCCGGCCCCAAGACGTTCCGTCCGCACGCGGCCGCCGAGAAGGTCGCCGGGGTGCTGGCGGACCTTGGGCTTCGCTGGGCCATCATCACCACGCCCGAGGGACGGCTTCTGGGCGTCGCGTCGCGCGAGGACCTCGAGCGTCTCAGATGACGCTGATCGTGCCGGGCTCGCCGGTGGTGAGCCGGCCGATGAGCCGCCCGGGGAGCTCGTGCGCCCGCTCGGGGTCGACCGCGACGAGCAGACCGCCCGAGGTCATGGCGTCGGTGAGAAGCC
>DATFDC010000005.1:0-10222 GCA_035252415.1 Solirubrobacteraceae bacterium | reverse complement strand
AGCGTGCTGGTCGGTGGGTTCGCGGCCCAGACCGCGGACTTCAACGCCAGCCTGGCCACGCACACGCCGTTGGTGTTCGCATTCGTGCTGCTCGCCGCGTTCCTGCTGCTTCTGGTGACGTTCCGCTCGCTGGTCATCGCGGTCAAGGCGATCGTTCTGAACCTGATGAGCGTCGGCGCGTCCTACGGGGTGCTGCTGCTCGTGTTCCAGAACGGGTGGGGCGAGAAGCTGCTCGGCTTCCACTCCAACGGGACGATCGTGGCCTGGCTGCCGCTGTTCCTGTTCGTCGTGCTCTTCGGCCTCTCGATGGACTATCACGTGTTCATCCTGAGCCGCGTCCGCGAGGCATACGACAAGGGCATGGGGACCGAGCGCGCCGTCGCCCATGCCATCGGCACGACCGCCGGTGTGGTGACCAGCGCTGCCACGGTGATGATCGCCGTGTTCGCGCTGTTCGGCACGCTCTCGAACATCGGCCTGAAGGAAATGGGCGTTGGACTCGCCGTCGCCGTGTTCCTGGACGCGACGATCGTCCGCGGGATGCTGCTGCCGGCGAGCATGAAGCTGCTCGGTGACTGGAACTGGTGGCTTCCGAGCAAGCTCCACTGGCTGCCGCGCGTCTCACTCGAGGGCGAGCCGGCTCCAGCCGAGGCCTGAACTCCTCCATCAACCCCGATCCCCGGTGCCCGCCAGTCCTGGCGGGCACCGGCGTTTAAGGGTGCGATCTAAGGGTGGGCGCCCGATGTCGGATCGAGGCTGGGACAGGAGGCTGTACCCATGCTCAAGACCACCGCATCCCGCCTCGCCTCGTTCCTCGCCGGACTTGCACTCGCCGCCTCCGCGGCGGGCACGATCGGTGCCGCCACCGGCGCCACGCCGCCGTTTCAGGACTGCCTGAAGGTCGCCGCGTCGGACGCCGGCTTCGGCAGCCAGACCATGGCCGATGCCGGCCACGGCGCCGAGCCCATGATCGAGGCCGTCCCCGGCTCGGACGGCCTGCACGCGCAGCTCGCGGGCCTCCGGCTGGCCCCACTCTCCCGGACCCTGACCGCCGGCGGAATGACCACATGGCGATTCCAGGTCGTCGGTTGCGACGGCAAGCCGATCCGTCACTTCGACCGCGACAACACCAAGCTCCTGCACCTGATCGTGGCCCGGACGGACCTGAGCGGCTACCAGCATCTGCACCCCACGCTGGGCTCCGACGGGACGTTCACGATCGACGTCTCGACCGCGCGTCCCGGCATATACCGGGCGATCGCCGACTTCGTCATCGACGGCCGCAAGTACGTCCTCGGGACGAACCTGACTGCGCCGGGTCCGGTGCACAGCATCCCGCTGGCCCCGCCGTCGCTTAAGGGCCAGACGGACGGCTACGCGGTCGAGCTGCAGCGTCCGGCCCAGATCAGCGCCGGCCAGGAAGCACAGCTGACCTTCCGCATCAGCCGGAACGGTCAGCCGGCACGCGATCTGGAGCACTACCTGGGCTCGTACGGGCACTTGGTCGCCCTCCACGCCCCGGAGCTCGCGTACTCACACGTTCATCCGAACAGCGCGGACCCCTCGAGCGGGGCGATCACGTTCGACACCGAGCTCCCCCAGCGCGGCACCTACCGCCTGTTCCTCCAGTTCCAGACCGACGGCCGCGTCCACACGCTCGCGTTCACCCTGACCGTCTCCTGAACCACCACCCACGAAAGGCAAAACCATGCAGACCGTCTACTCAGTCCCAGCAATGTCGTGCGGTCACTGCCGTACGGCGATCACCGGCGAGGTCACCAAGGTCGCGGGCGTCAGCGCGGTCGATGTCGACCTCGAGACCAAGACCGTCACGGTCAACGGCGTCGGCTTCAACGAGGCCGCTGTGCGCGACGCGATCGACGAAGCCGGCTACGACATCGCCTAGACCAATGAGCGCCACGACGATCCTCACAGAACGAGTCGAGCTCCCGATCACCGGGATGACCTGCGCCTCTTGCGCGAACCGCATCGAGCGCAAGCTGAACAAGCTCGACGGTGTCACCGCCACGGTGAACTACGCCACCGAAGCAGCGACCGTCGAATACCAGGCGACAACCACCGTGGATGAGCTGATCGCGGCCGTCGAGGCCGCCGGCTACCACGCGGCGCTGCCGAGCGTCGAAGCGAACACCGACCAGACGCCCGAGCCGGATCCGGTCGCCGGCCTCCGCCGCCGGCTGATCGTCAGCGCGGCGCTGTCCGTGCCGGTGCTGCTGATCGCGATGATCCCGGCGCTCCAGTTCGACAACTGGCAGTGGCTGTCGCTACAGCTCGCGACGCCTGTCGTTCTGTGGGGGGCGTGGCCGTTTCACCGCGCCGCATGGGCGAACCTGAAGCACGCCACCGCCACGATGGACACGCTGATCAGCGTCGGCACCGTGTCGGCCTGGCTGTGGTCGATCTACGCGCTGTTCCTCGGCGACGCGGGCGACAACGGGATGCGGATGCTGTTCAACCTGATCCCCTCCTCCGGCGGGGGCGCGAACGAGATCTATCTCGAAACCGCGTCGATCGTGACCACGTTCATCCTCGCCGGTCGCTACTTCGAGGCCCGCGCCAAGCGGCGGGCAGGGGCTGCGCTCAAGGCGTTGCTCGAGCTCGGGGCCAAGGACGTCTCGATCCTCTCGGACGACGGCGGCGAGCGGCGCGTGCCGATCGAGGAGCTCCAGGTCGGCGACCGGTTCATCGTCCGCCCGGGCGAGAAGGTCGCCACCGACGGGACCGTGGAGGACGGCCACTCCGCGATCGACATGAGCATGCTCACCGGAGAGTCGGTGCCGGTCGAGGTGGCTCCCGGCTCCGAGATCGCCGGAGCGACGATCAACGCCGGCGGACGCCTGATCGTCTGCGCGACCAAGATCGGCAGCGACACGGCGCTGGCCCAGATCGCCCGCCTGGTCACCGAGGCCCAGACCGGCAAGGCGCCGGTCCAGCGGCTCGCGGACCGGATCTCGGGCATCTTCGTGCCGACCGTCTTCACGATCGCGATCGCCACGCTGGCCTTCTGGCTCGCCGCCGGACAGCGCCCCGCGTTCGCGTTCACCTCCGCGGTCGCCGTGCTGATCATCGCCTGCCCCTGCGCACTCGGGCTCGCCACCCCGACCGCGCTGATGGTCGGCACCGGCCGCGGCGCGCAGCTCGGGCTGCTGATCAAGGGCCCGGAGATCCTGGAATCGACCCGGCGAATCGACACGATCGTGCTCGACAAGACCGGAACCGTGACCACCGGCAAGATGACGCTCGTCGACATCGTCGCCGCCGACGGCGTCGACCGTGACGAAGCGCTCCGGCTTGTCGGCGCTCTCGAGGATGCCTCCGAGCACCCAATCGCCCGCGCGATCGCCGCCGCGGCCGGGGATCGGTCGCCGCTTCCGAAGGTCGAAGGCTTCCTCAACCATGAGGGGCTCGGCGTCGAGGGCGTCGTCGACGGCCACATGCTCCTCGCCGGCCGGCCCGCGCTGCTCGCCGACTGGGCGATGCGTCTGCCGTCCGAGCTCGACGCCGCGCGTCAGGCAGCCGAGGCGCGGGGCCAGACCGCGATCGCCGCAGGCTGGGACGGGCGAGCCGCCGCGCTGTTCATCGTGGCGGACACCGTCAAGCCCACCTCCGCCGACGCCATCGCACGGCTGAAGGCGCTCGGGCTACGCACCGTGCTGCTCACCGGCGACAGCACCGCGACCGCCAACGCCGTCGCCGACGAGGTCGGCATCGATGACGTGATCGCCGAAGTGATGCCGTCCGAGAAGGCCGAGGTCATCAGCCGCCTGCAGGCCGAGGGCCGAGTCGTGGCAATGGCCGGCGACGGCGTCAACGACGCCCCCGCACTAGCCCGGGCCGACCTCGGACTGTCGATCGGAACCGGCACCGACGTCGCGATCGAAGCCTCGGATCTCACGCTGGTCAGCGGCGACCTGGGCGCCGCCGCGGACGCCATCCGCCTGAGCCGCTCGACGCTGCGGACGATCAAGCAGAACCTCGGCTGGGCGTTCGGCTACAACCTCGCCGCCCTGCCGCTCGCGGCCGTCGGGCTGCTCAACCCCGTCGTCGCCTCGGCCGCGATGGCCTTCTCCAGCCTGAGCGTCGTCGGCAACGCGCTGCGGCTGCGCCGCTTCGGAGTATGAGCGCTGCGCGACTGGGTCGGCTTACCAGCGGTCGTGAACGAGCGGCCGAACCAGCCGGTCATACACGTCCTGGACGGCGGCTAGCTGATCGTCGCGTAGCGGCGGTAGCGCCGCGCTGGCAGCGTTCGCGCGCACCTGCTCGGGATCGCGCGCGCCGGGGATGACCGTGCTGACCCCAGGCTGGTCGATCACCCAGCGAAGCGCGAACTGGGCCAGCGACTGACCGGGGTCGAGCAGCGCATTGAGCTCGCGGACGGCAGCCAAGCCGGCCTCGAAGGGAACACCGGCGAACGTCTCGCCGACGTCGAACGCCTCGCCGTGTCGGTTGTAACTGCGATGGTCATCCGCGGCGAATACCGTGTGCTCGTCGTAGCGCCCGGATAGCAGCCCGGACGCGAGCGGAACGCGCGCGATGATTCCGACGCCGGCTTCCCGCGCCGCGGGGACCACCTCCTCAAGCGGCTTGAGGCGGAAACAGTTGAGAATGATCTGGACGGTTGCCACGTGCGGGCGAGCGATCGCCGTGATCGCCTGGGCGCAGGTCTCCACCGAGACGCCGTAGGCGCGAATCCGCCCCGCGCTCGCCATCTCGTCCAACGCCTCGAATACGGCGTCGTTCTCAAACACCGGGTCGGGCGGACAGTGGAGCTGGACGAGGTCAAGTTGGTCGACACCGAGATTCGCGCGAGAGCGATCGTTCCACTCCAGGAAGCTCTGGCGGTTGTAGTTCTCAGGCAGCTGCTCGACCCGACGCCCCATCTTGGTCGCGATCAGCACCTCCGGATGGCGCCGATGCAGCTCGCCGCAAAACTGCTCGCTGCGCCCGTCGCCGTAGGCGTCCGCCGTGTCGAAGAAGGTCACGCCCTCCTCGACGGCGGCCTCAAGCGTCGCGCGCGCGTCGTCGGCGACGACAGACCCCCAGTCGGCCCCGAGCTGCCACGTGCCCAGACCGACAACGCTCACGCTGCGGCCCAACCGGTCGATCCGGCGCTCCTCCATCCAGGCCCATCGTGCCAGATCCGCACCGACCTCGATCCAGGCCCGACTCGACCATCTGAGATCACACAAATTTGTGTTATCTCAGTTGTGTGTGCTATAACTGTCGCATGCCACGCGACGAAGAGATCACATTCGCCGACCACGTCGGTCGGTTCTACGCCCGCCGGTACGCGTTTCCGCCCATGGTCGGACGGGTGCTCGGCTACCTGCTGGTCTGCGAGCCGCCGGAGCAGTCGATCGCCGAGCTGAGCGACGCGCTGCTGGCCAGCCGCAGCGCGATCACCGGCGCCCTGGATGTGCTCGAGCGCCTGCACGCCATCCGGCGCTCGCGAGCCGCGGGCGAGCGGATGGACCGCATACGCACGGACTTCTCCTCCGCGCAATCGCGTGGCTTCGACATCACCGAGTACCAGGAGCTCGGTGAGCTCGCTCGAGAGGGACTCGAGGTGCTCAAGGACGCGCCGGACGAGCGCAGGGCCGACGTGCTCGAGCTCGCGGCGTTCGCGGACTTCCTGGTCGAGCGGACCCAAGCTTTGCAAAAGGAATGGGAGACGCACCGCGACGCCATGCGCGCCCGGGGCGAGCTTCCCGATAGGAGCCACTGAAACCCGATGCCCGTATTGCCCACCGAATATGAGAAGGAAGCCGTCAAGCCCTCGACGTCATCGGCGGCGATCGTCGCCGACGCCCTGAGCAAGTCCTATGACGGCAAGGTCGTCCTGGACGCCGTCGATGTGAGAGTCGCTGCGGGCACGGTGTTCGCCCTGCTCGGACCCAACGGCGCCGGCAAGACGACGATGGTCAACATCTTCGCCACGCTGTTCGAGCCCGACGCCGGGCAGGTGCAGATCGCCGGTCACGACCTGGCCCGCGATCCCGAAGGCGTGCGGAGCGCGATCGGGGTCACCGGCCAGTTCTCGGCTGTGGACGACCTGCTGACCGGCGAGGAGAACCTGCAGCTGATCGCCGACCTGCGTCACCTCGGCCGCGACGATGGCCGGCGCAGGGTGAACGAGTTGCTCGAGCGCTTCGAGTTGACCGACGCGGCCCGCAGGCCGGTGTCGACCTATTCGGGTGGGATGAAGCGCCGGCTCGACCTGGCGATGACCCTGCTCGGCGATCCCCAGCTGATCTTCCTGGACGAGCCGACCACCGGGCTCGACCCGCGCAGCCGCCGCGAGATGTGGGACGTGATCGGCGAACTGGTCAGCGCCGGGGTGACGATCTTTCTCACCACCCAGTATCTCGACGAGGCGGATCGCCTCGCCGACCGAGTCGCCGTGCTCGACCACGGCCAGATCGTCGCCGAGGGCCGCCCCGATGAGCTCAAGCGGCGCGTGCCCGGCGGCCACATCAGCCTGCACTTCCCCGACCCGCAGACCAGCCAGTCGGCCGCCCACGTGCTGGGCGCCGAGACGGCCGGGGCCGAGAGCCCGACGCTGCAAGTTCCCGGCGACGGCTCGCCCGCCTCGTTGCGCGCGCTGCTCAGCCGACTCGACGCGGTCGGCATCGAACCCGACCGGCTGTCGATCCACGACGCCGACCTCGACGACGTATTCCTCGCCCTCACCGGGCGCCCCACCGACCAACCTGGGCCCAAGACATGACCACACTCGCCTACACCCTCACCGACTCGCGCACGATGCTGCGCCGCCAGCTCAAGCACCTCCTGCGCTACCCGGCGATGACCGTGCTCCTACTGGGCATGCCGGTCATCTTCCTGCTGCTGTTCGTCTACGTGTTTGGCGGCCAGCTTGGCGCCGGACTGATCCACGAGCACGTCGCCGGACACGGCAGCCGCTCCACCTACCTGAACTTCGTGGTGCCCGGCATCCTGCTCATGACGGTCGGCGCCGCGGCCAACGGCACCTCCGTACTGGTGGCAATGGACATGACCGGCGGCATCGTCGCCCGGTTTCGCACGATGTCGATCGCCCGGGCGTCGGTACTGGCCGGCCACGTGCTCGGGAGCGTCATCCAGGCTCTCCTCGGCGTGGCCATCGTCACCGCTATTGCGCTCGCCCTTGGCTTCCGGCCCACGGCCAGCCCGCTCGACTGGCTGGCCGCGCTCGCCATCCTGGCCCTGTTCGCGAACGCGCTGGCCTGGCTCTCGACCGCACTCGGACTGGCCGCCAAGAGCGTCGAGACCGCCAGCAACACCCCGATGTTCCTCACGCTGCTGCCCTTCCTGAGCAGCGGGTTCGTCACGATCGCCTCGATGCCCCCCGGGCTGCAGCAGTTCGCCCGCTACCAGCCGTTCACACCGGTGACCGACGCCATCCGCGGTCTGCTGTTCGGCGGCGCTTCGGTTGCCGGCGACATCCTGCCCGCGATCGCGTGGAGCATCGGGATTGCGGTAGCCAGTTACCTATGGGCGCGGCGCCTGTATGACCGCCGGTCGGTGACGTAGCCCGGGGTCAAGCGGGGCAAATCACGGCCCCCGGACTTTGCGCGCGGACCAGCTCGGCGCCAGTAACCCGCCACTCGGCGCGCCTCGTGCGGCGAATGTCAGAAAACTCGCGGACATCGACCACTCAGAGCAGAGAGGCACCCCCTCCGGTTTGGGGACTCCGCGGCATCCCGTCTGCAACTGCGCGACCATTCACACGGGGAACCTCTGAGGCCGGCACCTCGCGGACGCAGTCGACGCACACTTCGCCGGCGGCGACGATCCGGGTCCATCCGCGCCGGACGGCCAGCGCGTGGATCTGGCAGCCGACGCACAGCCCGAGCGCCGATTCCATCCACATCAGCGCCAGACAGATCAGGCACATGGTTCGCGGCAGGTAGCCGCGGATACCGCTGTTGGTGATCACGGTCATCGCGAAGGCCATCGCCAGGCCCAGCGACCACGCGAAGCGCTTGGGCCGCGCGGCCACCCAATCCGGCCGGCGACGGCTTGTCATCGCGTGCGCGAGGACGCCGAACGGGCTGTAGCGCAGCCCCGCCGTGACCCGGATCAGGAACTCGACCGAGAACAGGCCGGCCATGACCTGGAGCGGGACATACTGCTTGTCGAAGTAGGCGTAGCTGAACGCGACGGCCCCGGCCACCATCGTGAGGCCGGCCGCCGCTCGCACCTCGATTTCGTTGAACACCGCGGGACGCGCGCTCATGATCGCTCCTCCGGCTGACCGGCCTGCAGACGCGTCAGCGCCTCGGCGGACGTCGGGAACCAGCGAATGCGCTCGAACTCCTCGCCGACGCCTTGAGCCGGCGCCGGTTCGACCGGCGGGTGCGTCTCGAGCGCCGCGACGATGTCCCGCGCGGCGTCGAGTTGGCCGGCCAAGGCACTCTCGGGAGCGCTGCGCAGGCGACGCGGCATCGCCGCGAGCATCTCGCTCAGACCGGGTTGCGCCCCCGCGCCCGCACCTTCGCGGTGCCGCCACAGTCCGCTGACCGGATCGAAGCGATAAAGCGGCAGCAGCTTCCAGCCGTGCTCGGCGACCAGGTGGACCGCATCGACGATGTACGCGAACGTCGTCTCGCTGATGAAGTAGTTGAAGCTGATCCGGGTGAATCCGAGCATGGCGCCCATGTGGCCGTTCAGCGCCTCGGTTTGCATCCGCGCCGAGAACTCGTCGTCGATTCCGTACAGCCGATGGAGGTACGGGCCGGCGCAGAAGCACCCGCTCCGAGCCTGAATCCCGAATAGGTCGCTGAGCAGCGCGACGACGAAGTTCGCGTGCAACTGGCGCCCGGCGTGTCGCACCCCGAAGGAGATGATTCCGAGACGTTCGAGCTGGGTGCTGCCCAGAATCTGGATGTGCGGGTTCGTCCCCCACGAGGCGAGCGCGAGGCGGGCAACGGCGTGCTCGCGCCGGCGGATCTCCTCCACGCCCACCTGCTCCTTGAGCGCGAACACCAGCCCGGCGCGGATGGACTCGACGATCCCGGGCGTGCCGCCTTCCTCTCGTACCTCGGGATCCGGGTGGTAGGCGTGTCCGGACGGGCTGACGAACAGGACGGTTCCCCCGCCGGGCACCGACGGAACGCGGTTGCGAAACAGAGAGCGCTTGGCGACCAGGATGCCCGGCGTGCCGGGTCCGCCCACGAACTTGTGCGGCGAGATGAACACCGCGTCCTTGTAGGCCAGGGCGCCGTCCGGCAGGTCCGGGGCCGCATTCATGTCGATCGGGAGGTACGGTCCCGCCGCCGCGTAGTCCCAGCAAGCCAGCGCACCGTGGCGATGAAGCGTGATCGTTATCCGGTCGACATCGCTGACGACGCCGGTGACGTTCGAGGCCGCGGAGAAGCTGCCGATCTTCACCGCACGGTCCGCGTGTCGTCGCAGCTCGTACTCGAGGTGGACGAGGTCGACCGCGCCCGTGCCGTCCAGCTGAATCGTCACCACATCGGCGACCGATTCACGCCATGGCAGCTCGTTGGAATGGTGCTCGTACGGTCCGACGAAGACCACCGGCCGGTCCCACGGATCGAGTGAAAGCAGGCGGCTGAGCTTGTCGATCGCACCGGTGGCGCCGGTGCCGCAGAAGACCACGACATCGTCTTCGCCCCCGTTCACGGCCTCGTGGATGATGCGCCGGGCCTCCTCGCGCAGGCCGGTGGTGCGTCGTCCGGTCGCCGATGCCTCCGTATGCGTGTTCCCGTACATCGGCAGCACCTGCGCCCGGATCAGGTCCTCGATGAACGACAGCGAGCGGCCCGACGCGGTCGCATCGGCATAGACCATGCGGCGCGGCCCGAACGGACCGTCAACCACGACGTCGTCGCCGATCACCGACTCGCGGATGCGGTCGATGAGACTTTCTGGCTCGCCGCAAGGCCGCTCGAGTCGGCGCAGCGTTGAGATCGCGAGTTGCATTCTCGGCCCCCGTTTCGCTGTCCGCGGCCGCTAGCGGGCAGCCGACAGCGCGAGCTCGCCAAGCCGGGGTGCCGCGTGGTCGAGGGGCACGAACCGCCTGAGCTTGGCCGGTCCCGGATCGCGCTCCAACCGCTCGACCGCAGCTACCTCGACCGCTGGGTCGCTCACGCCGACCGCGCGCAGCCCGTCGGCGATCTCGGTGGCCAACCGACCGAAGTCCACCGCGCCACTGCACCGCACCGCGATGCGCGCGCCG
>DATFDC010000004.1:0-6645 GCA_035252415.1 Solirubrobacteraceae bacterium | reverse complement strand
GGAACCAGGATTCAGAGCGTGAGCACGAGCGACGATCTCATTCGGCAACATCCCGAGCGCGAGCACGCCGCCCGCAGCGTGCGGGCCGGGCGCGCCCGTGCCACCGCGCTGACCGGCGGGGGCACCGACGGAAACGAGCAGCTGACCACCGTCACCGGGGCGATCCTGATCGTGCTGCTCGCCGTGATCGGATTCACGATCCCGCAGCTGCGCCAGTTCGTGTCGGTGCATCTGTTCGTCGGGATGCTCCTGATCGGGCCGGTCCTGCTCAAGATGGCGAGCACCGGATACCGGTTTCTTCGCTACTACACCGGTAACGCCGCGTACCGCCACAAAGGACCACCCGAGGCCGTTCTACGCGTGATCGGACCGATCGTCATGCTCTCGACCGTCGCCGTGTTCGCCACGGGGGTCGTGCTGCTCATCCTCGGCCCGAGCCACCGCGATCCGTGGGTCGAGCTGCACAAGCTGACATTCATCGTCTGGGTGATGTTCATGAGCCTTCACGTGCTCCTGCACCTGCCCGCGGTAGCGCGCGCGTTGGGCATCGGCCGCGCAGGCCGCGAGCAACTGGCCGGAGCGGCGCCGGGCGCGGCGGGTCGCTGGATCGCGATCGCCGGAGCGTTGGTGGCCGGCCTCGTCCTGGCCATCGTGCTGATCCCGGACTTCGCCGCGTGGACCGCGCACGGGGTGTTCGTGCACCACCACCACGACGGCTGACCCGCATGAAAACGGCCCACCGCGCGCCTCCGGGTGGTTACGCGCGGTGAGCCGTGAAGAGTGGCTAGTCGACTGCCGTCAGCTGCAGGTCGACGCCCAGGTGCACTCGTCGAACCCGTTGGCAGTGGCGTTCGGCGCCGACGGGGCGCCGATCACGTTGCTGTTCGAGTCGATGAGATCCATCTCCTCCGAGGCCTTGAGGCCGGCCGACGCACCGTTGACCGTGGCCGAGGTCCAGGCCGGATTGGTCAGGTTGGGGAGCGCGGCGAAGCCGGCGTTGGTGCCGATCAGCAGTGGCGTCTCCTCAATCCACTCCGCGGTGGCGTGGGTCGAGCTGTAGGGCACGGTCTGGCTGAACGACTCCCCACGCGTGACGTCCTGGAGGGTGATCGTCCAGACGTTCGAGCCCGCGACGGCCTCGGCGATCGACGCGTGCATGTGGTCGCCGGGAGCGACCGTCATGCCGCTGATCGTCACCGACGGCGCCGGGACCAGCTCCCACCAGGCCGAATACGAGGCGGTCCCGGAGGACACGTCCTGCTCGGTGCCGGTCTGTATCAGCGTCGAGTCGGTGGCGGTGCAACCGGCGTCGATGCATCCTCCGCCGATCCCGATCCAGTCGGAAGACGACTCGTCCTGCCCGGCCGTGTGCTGAGTAGCCGTCGGCACGTTCCAGTCGCCGGTGATCGAGTTGAACATCTTTCCGTTCTGCTCGAGCGTGCCCTGGTTGTAGCCGAACCAGTTGCTGCTCGAGTTCGCGTTCGCCTTCAGGCCATGCGGCGCGAGATGGAGGAGCTGGCCGTGAGATTTGAGCGCGGCCGAGGCGCTCGCCGTGGTCACGGCAAAACAGGCCAACGAGACGGAAACTACGACGGTAAGGCGCCGGGTGGCGCCCCAACGCGACAAGCGTCGAGTCATCGAGGAACCCTTTCTTGGCGGCTCGCGGGCCAAAGCCGCCAACCTCCCTGCCGGTCGGCCCGCTACCGGGACGTATACCCGCAGACGGCGGACTTTGATCGCCGGACTTACGGCGTCAGCGGGCGTACTCGACCGCGCGCGACTCCCGGATCACGGTGACCTTGATCTGGCCGGGATACTCGAGTTCCTTCTCGATCTCCCTCGCGATCTCATACGAGAGCGCGGTGGCGGCGTCGTCGTCGATGTCCCCCGGCGCGACCATCACGCGGATCTCGCGACCGGCCTGCATCGCATACACCTTGTCGACGCCCTTGTGGCGAGTGGCGATCTGCTCGAGGTCGCGCAGCCGCTTGACGTACTGCTCGAGCGACTCGCCGCGGGCTCCGGGACGGGCGCCGGACAACGCGTCGGCGGCCTGCACGATCACCGCCTCGATGGTCTGCGGCTCGACCTCGTTGTGGTGTGCCTCCATGGCGTGCGCGACCGCCTCGGACTCGCCGTACTTGCGCGCGAGCTCTCCGCCGACCAGCGCATGCGGCCCCTCGACCTCGTGCGTGACCGCCTTGCCGATGTCATGCAGCAGGGCGGCCCGGCGGCCCGTCTTGGGGCTGGCCCCGAGCTCGTCGGCCATCATCGCAGCCAGGCGTGAGACCTCGATGGAGTGGGCGAGGACGTTCTGCCCGTAGCTGGTTCGGAACTTCAGGCGCCCGAGCAGCTTGACCAGCTCGGGATGCAGTCCCTGCACGCCGGCTTCGAACACGGCCTGCTCGCCCAGCTCGACGATGTGATTCTCGAGCTCTGACTTCGCCTGGTAGTACATCTCCTCGATCCGGGCCGGATGGATGCGGCCGTCCTGCAGCAGCTTCTCGAGGGTCAGCCGCGCGATCTCCCGGCGGACGCCGTCGAAGCCCGAGAGGACGACCGCGCCGGGGGTGTCATCGATGATGAAGTCGACGCCGGTGAGGTTCTCCAGGGCGCGGATGTTGCGGCCCTCTCGACCGATGATCCGGCCCTTCATGTCATCGGCTGACAGCTGCACGACGGACACGGTGGTCTCGGCGGCGTGGCCGGCGGCGAGACGCTGCATGCAGACCGAGAGGATGTTGCGAACCCGGCGCTCGGCCTCGCGCTTGGTCTCCTCCTCGATCTGACGGATCCGCCGAGCTGCGTCGTGCTTGGTCTGCTCCTCGACCTCCTTGAGCAGGAGCTGCTTGGCGCGACCGGCCGACAGACCGGAGATCTGCTCGAGCGATCGCTGGACCTCCTGGCGGGCCTGGGCCAGCTCGGAGCGCTCCTTGTCGAGGTCCGCCTCCTTGCGGGCCAGCGCCTCCTCGCGGCGCGTCACTGCGGCGGTTCGTTCCAGCATGTCAGCGTCACGGCGCACGGGATCGGGTGGGACTACCTCGACAACCGGCGCGGCCGCGGTCGGGCCGCCGGCCGGCGCCGTCCGCGCACCATGCATCCGGCCGTAGATGACCGCGGCGAGCACGATTCCCACCGCGATCAGCGCTGCGGCAACGATGGATTCCATGGTCGATCCTCTCCTGAAGGCTCCGGCCATGCGGCAGGAACCTCTTCAAACGCTTAGGTTTTTGGAGCGACCGAGCGGCCCGTGCAGACTTGCACGAACGGATTGCCGGCCAGGCGCCTGACGCCTGCCTTCAGTCGGCGGCTACGTGGCGGGTTCTGGGTCTTGTCTGAATGGACCAGGTGGCCCGATGATGTTTGCCGTCAACACTGAGTCCGGAATCCAAGATATCTACGAAATTTGCTGGTGTTCTTAGTGGCCCGCGGGCCATTCGTTCGCTGACAGGATCGTAGTACCGGCGGGCTGTCGGCGCAACGACGCACGGAGCCGGGCGCCGGGTCCCCGACGCAGTTGTTTCACCGTCAGGATTCCGCGGAATCGCCGTGGTCGGCCGACCGATGGGCGGCGATCGCGTCCAGCGCGAGGTCCGAGTCGTAGCCCTTGCGGACCAGCACCCCGAAGGCGCGCTCGCGCTCGCGACGGTCGCTGATCGGCGACGGGAACCGTCGGCGGAGCAGCGCGAGGGCGCGATCGATCTCGCGCTCGCTTCCGCTCCCGTTCTCGCCGGCATGCGCGGTCAGTGCGTCCTCGATGAGCTCCGAGGGCACGCCACGGCCGCGCAGGGCCTGCCTGATCCGGTCGCTGCCCCATTGGTCGAGCTCGCGTTTGTCCTGCGCGAACAGGCGTGCGAACCGGGCATCGTCGAGGTAGCCCTGCTCGAGCAGGATCGCGATCGCCTGCTCGGCGTCCGATGGCTCGACGCCCTTGGTGCGCTCGAGGCGGGCGCGCACCTCCGTCTCGGTGCGCTCCCGCCGGTTCAGATAGCGGTAGGCGACGGCGAGCGCCTGCTCGAGGCCCGCGTCAGGCGGCACGACCCGCTGCGGTCTCTGCTCCCACTGCCTGGAGCGGCGGTTCCTCGCGCTCGATCGCCTTGACCAGGTCGCGGTTGATGCCCAGGGCGGCGTAGATCTTGGCTTCGACCTCCTTGGCCACGTCCTGGTGCTCGTCGAGGAACGCCTTCGCGTTGCCGCGGCCCTGGCCGAGCCGCTCCTCGCCATAGGAGAAGAACGAGCCCGACTTCGTGATGATGTTGTGCTCGATGCCGTAGTCGATCAGGCAGCCCGAGGTCGAGATGCCCTTGCCGAACTCGATGTCGAACTCGGCCTGCTTGAACGGCGCCGCGACCTTGTTCTTGACCACCTTGACCCGGACGCGGTTGCCGACCGCCTCGGTGCCGTCCTTGAGCGTCTCGATGCGGCGGATGTCCAGCCGCTGGGAGGAATAGAACTTCAGCGCCCGACCGCCGGGCTGGGTCTCGGGCGAGCCGAACATCACGCCCACCTTCTCCCGGATCTGGTTGGTGAACACGCACAGGGTCTGGGTGCGGTTCAGCCCACCGGTGATCTTCCGCATCGCCTGGGACATCATGCGAGCCTGCACGCCGACGGACTGGTCGCCCATCTGGCCCTCGAGCTCGGCGCGTGGGGTGAGCGCGGCCACCGAGTCGATCGAGATCACGTCGACCGCGCCCGAGCGAATCAGCATGTCGACGATCTCGAGCGCCTGCTCGCCGTAGTCGGGCTGGGACACGAGCAGCTCATCGATGTTCACGCCGATCTGCTGGGCGTACAGCGGGTCCATGGCGTGCTCGGCATCGATGAACGCGCAAACCCCGCCGAGCTTCTGGGCCTCGGCGAGGATGTGGTAGACGAGCGTGGTCTTACCCGACGACTCCGGGCCGAAGATCTCGACGATCCGGCCGCGGGGCACGCCACCAATCCCGAGTGCGATGTCGAGCGCCAGCGCACCGGTCGGAATCGCGTCCACGGCCACGCGTGCGCCCGGATCCCCCATGCGCATGACCGTCCCTTTGCCGAACTGCCGCTCGATCTGCGTCAGGGCGCCCTGCAGCGCGGCCTGCCGCTTGGCATCCGCCTTCGGATCGGATGTCGCCCCGTTCCTCACCCCGGGCTTGTCGTTCTCGCTCATCTGAGTTCGGCTCCTTGTCTCACACGCTTTGATCCACCACGGTAAGCGGGGTGGCGGACGGAACCGGGACGCTAGGGACGGGCCCTGCAACGGAACAAGACACGTTCGTCTCAGAAGAGCAACAAGTGGGTGCCAATTGTGTGGAGGGGGGCGGACGGGGCGGTGTGGCGGGCGATCAGCCGGCCGGCGGCGCCGGGCGCAGACGCATGACCATGCGCCCGATCGGCACGCCGAACAGCCGCAGCCGGAGCGTGTCGGTCAGCTCGCCGCTCGTGGCGTCCCACTCGCAGGCGTCCTCCGCGCCGATCACGAGCGGGAAGGGCAGCGGTGGCATCGCGGCCATGATCTGGTAGGGCGAGAACGTGAAGCCATCCGGCCGGAGCCACAGGTCGGTGCCTCCGAGCATGTCGTCGTAGCGCAGGCTGACCCGATCCGGGGCGATGAGCCGGGCCAGGCCGCTGCGGTTCTCGGCGCGCCCGTTCTCCCAGGTGAGCGTGTCGTGCACGAGCCAGACCTCGTCGGTCAAGAATGTCGTCGCGGTGGTGAACGAGAAGTTGCGAGGACGCCGCGCGAGCCGGCGCAGCCACGCGGCGGCGATCCATTCGCCTTCGCCTGACCAGGTCAGCGCGAAGAACTCGCGCGGCCGCAGCGGCGTGAGCTCGGTCAGGTCCGGCATGCCGGGTAGCCGCCCCGAGCTCAGCGGCGGCCGAGGACGTCGCGGAGCGCGGCCTCGAGGTCGGGATGGCGAAACTCGTAGCCGAGCTGGTTCAGACGGGAAGGGATGACGCGCTGACCGGTGACGATGATCTGGGCCATCTCGCCGTAGAGCAGCTTGAGCGCGAACGCCGGCACCGGCAGCACCGCGGGCCGGTTCAGCACACGGCCGAGGGTGCGCGACAGCTCGGCGTTGGTGACCGGGTTCGGTGCGGCCAGGTTGACCGGTCCGGCGGCTTGGGCGTCGTCCAGGCAGAACAGCAGCGCGCCGACGACGTCGTCGAGATGGATCCAGGGGACGTACTGGCGCCCGCCCGCCACCGGCCCGCCGATGCCCAGGCGGAAGAACGGCAGCATCTTGGCCAGCGCTCCGCCCTCGGGCGAGAGCACAACCCCGGTGCGGGTGAGCGCGACCCGCAGGTCCGATGCGGCGCGCATGGCCTCGCCCTCCCAGCCGACGACCACGCCGGCCAGGAAGTCATCGCCGGCCCGCGCGTCCTCGGTGAGCTGCTCGTCCCCGTGAGGTCCGTAGAAGCCGCTGGCCGATTGCGAGACCAGCACGGACGGCCGGCGCTCGGGCGACAGCGCGAGCACCGCGTCGACCAGCGAGCGGGTCGACGCCACCCGCGAGCGGCGGATCTTCTCCTTGGCCTCGGCGCTCCAGCGCTGTGCCACCGGCTCGCCGAGCAGGTGGACGACCCCGTCGGCGCCGGCCAGCGCGGCCTCGGGGGGCGGCGCGCTCACCGGGTTCGGCCACGCGTGCGCCTTGACCCCCT
>DATFDC010000003.1:0-16676 GCA_035252415.1 Solirubrobacteraceae bacterium | reverse complement strand
CCCCGCGAGTAGGGTGATCACGCCGGCAACCACCGAGGCATTGCGCAGAAAGCTGCGGCTCCGAAGCTTCACGGGATCCTCTCCTGCTCCTCCGTTCTGGCGGAAAGAGCTTACACAAGGCATGCATTTCCCGTGCCGGGGGCGGACCAAACGCCAGCTTCCGGGTTACCCTTCGGCGTGATGAAGATCGATGCCTTCTGTCACATAATCCCCAAGCCGTACCTCGACCGCTTCGACTCACTGCCCGCGACCGCGGCGTCACGAGGAATCAGGGGGCGGAGCACTGCGGTGCCGGCGATGGTCGACCTGGACTTGCGCTTCCGGCAGCTCGAGGAGTTCGGACCCGACTATCGCCAGATCATCAGCATTCCGGCCCCGCCGGCCGAGGATCTGGGTCCTCCCGAGGTCTCGCGCGAGTTCGCGCGGGTCGGCAACGAGGGGCTGGCGGAGCTGGTCGCGCGTCACCCCGAGCATTTCGCCGGCTTCGTCGCCTGCGTGCCGATGAACGACGTCGACGGCGTGCTGGCGGAGATCGACCACGCCTGCGGGCAGCTCGGCGCGCTCGGTATCCAGATCTACACGCACGTGAACGGGTACGCGCTCGACGGCGAACGCTTCGAGCCGATCTGGGCCAAGATGGCCGATCTCGATCGCACGATCTGGGTCCATCCTTCGCGTAGCGCCTCGTGGGCCGACTATCCCACCGAGGAGCGCTCGAAGTACGAGCTGTGGTGGGTGTTCGGCTGGGAGTACGACACGGCGATCTTCATGGGCCGGATGGTCCTCTCGGGCGTCCTCGAGCGCTATCCGGAGCTCAAGTTCCTGATCCATCACGGCGGCAGCATGGTGCCGCATTTCTCGGGTCGCGTCGGACCGGGGCTCGACCAGCTCGGCGCGCGTACGCCGGAGGACCAGAAGGAGGACGTCGAGACCTACCCGCTGTCCAAGCGGCCGGTGGACTACTTCAAGCAGTTTCACGTCGACACCGCGCTGTTCGGCGCGGCGCATGCGATTCGCTGCTCGCTCGAGTTCTTCGGGGTCGATCGTGTCCTGTTCGCCTCGGATTCCCCGTTCGATCCCGAGAAGGGGCCCGGATACATCCGCGCCACGATCGCCAACCTCGAGTCGCTGGCGCTGAGCGACGAGGACCGCCAGGCGATCTACGAGGGCAACGCTCGTCGGGTCCTCGGGGTGCAGATTCCGCGCTGACCGCGGCTCTGCCGGTCCGTCCAGCCTCGGCGCTCAGCCGGCGTGCGCCGCGCCCGGGGTGGGAACCTCGCGTTCGCCGGCCTCGAGTACCCGCAGCGCTTCCTCGAGCGCGCGTTCGTACTGACTGATCGCCAGGTCGAGCTCGTGGCGCCGGGCGCGAACCTCGCCCAGCTCGATCGGACCGGGGGCGGCGACGGTGGCCTCGCGCAGCTCGGCCTGGAGTCGTTCCAGTCGATCTCGGATTCGGTGCGGGGCCTGGCGATCGATCTCGTACACCCCCGGGGCGGAGGATTTGCGGACGAGCGGAGAGCGGCTCAGCTGAGTCAGGAACACCGCGAGCGGGTCCTTGCCCGCGACGCGGAAGCCGGCCTCGAGCAGGAGCTCGTACCACTGCCGGTAATGCAGCGCCTCGATCGGGCCTGGCTGGGCGATCAACGCGCGTACCGCGGCTTCGCGGATCGCCGGGCCACGAAGCACGGTCCGGTTCTCGTCGGGGCCGGACGACGTCACGACTGGAGCGGCCTCGGCCGAGACGTCGTCCGGCGGTCCAGCGAGCTCCGCGAGCACCTCTAGACGGCGGTCGACGGCGATCAGCGCCTGGTCGAGCTCGCGCAACTCGCCGAGGAGCCGGGTCCGCTCGCCGGTCAGGCGCTCGCGATGGCGGACCAGATCGGCGCGCTCTGCCAGGGCGGCGCGCAGCAGTCGGCTCGAAGGATTCGGAAGGGAGACGCTCATCGGTGCCTGTTCGTTCTACCGGGCAGCGCGAGTCTCCAATGTGGACCGGATGTTCATATCTTCGTCTGCGTAGCGGTTATGGCGCTACGTGGCTGTTGAAAAAGCTCGGGAATTCGATGCAAAGTGCGGCCTTGGGTGGCGTGCGTTTGGTGTTGACAACCGATTTCGGCCACAAATTGCGGGCTTCGGGGCACGGTCCCGCGGTCCGCGGTTCCGTCCGACGCCGTCGTCATGCTCCGCGCCTCAGTCAGCTACGTAGCTCTACGGAGGAATGCATATGAGAGTGCTTGGTAACGATGACCGGGTTGGCGCGGCAGGTTCTTCGAGCCATGAGCTCGCCGGCGCGGATGAGCTGATCGCGGATCTGGCCGTCCTGCTCGACGCCGGCCTGGTGGTCGTCCACGAACACGTCCTGGGACCGGCGCGGTACGGGGTCGCGCCGATCGCGGATCACCGCGAGGAGCAGCAGCACCGCGTGAGACCTCGTCAACCCGCGATGATCGGGGGTGCCGTCCTGGAATAGGGTGAGCAGCATGCGGCGAATCCGGCCGACATGAGCGAGGCGTTCGACCTCGACCGGTTCGTGGCCGCCCAGGATCAGCACGGGACCTACGAGGCCGCGGTGGCCGAGCTGCGCGCCGGACGGAAGCGCAGCCATTGGATGTGGTTCGTGTTCCCGCAGATCGCCGGCCTGGGCCAGAGCCCGATCTCCAGGCGGTACGCGATCTCGTCGCTGGCCGAGGCGCAGGCGTATCTCGCCCACGAGGTGCTCGGGCCTCGGCTGGTCGAATGCGCGCGCATCGTCGGCGACCTGAACGCGCCGAGCGCCGAGGACATCTTCGGCGGAATCGATGCGATGAAGCTGCGCTCGTCGATGACCCTGTTCGCCCGCGCCGACCCCACGAATCCGGTGTTCGGCCAGGTCCTCGAGGCGTATTTCGGTGGCGAGGCCGACCAGGCGACCGATCGCCTGCTCGCTGCCCACGCCTGACCCGCGCACGGCTGACCCCGCGACCCGGCCCAGCTCGCGCCCCCTTGCGCCCCCTTGCGCCCGGCCCACTTCGCCCATAGCGTTCGCGCCCACGAACCGCAATGCGAAGCGTCCGCGAAAAACGAACCCAGCGCTCGAGAACGGCCACGGTGGTCGGCGCGACCACGCCGCCGTGGTAGAGGGTGTTACGCAGCTGGACGACCTCGTCACGCCCGCGCTGATCGTCGATCGCAACCGGCTCCTCGTGAACATCGCCGAGATGGCGTCCCGGGCCAGGGCGCTCGGCGTGGCGCTCAGACCGCACGCCAAGACGCACAAGTCGCCGGCGATCGCCGCGCTCCAGCGCGAGCACGGCGCCACCGGGTTGACCGTGGCGACGTTGACCGAAGCCGAGGGCTTTGCCGACGAAGGCGTCGACGATCTCCTGTTGACCGCGCCGCCCGTCGGGGATTGGCGCCTGGAACGCCTGGTCGCGCTGGCCCGGCGCGTCCGGATTCGTGTCGCGGTCGACGGCGCGGAGGTCCTCGCCGCACTCGATCGCGTATGCGCGCGCCACGGCGTCGAGGTTGGCTTCCTGTGGGAGATCGACTGCGGAGTGGGGCGGTTCGGCACTCCGCCCGGCGCGGCCACGGCCGAGCACATCGCGCGCGTCGTCGATCGCGCCGGTCACGCCCCGTTCGACGGGCTGCTCGTGTTCGGCGGACACGTCTACGCCGCAACCAGCCCGGAAGAGATCGCGGCCGCCGCGCGCGACGAGCACGACTCGATCGGGCTAACCGTCGGCGCGCTGGCCGATCGGGGCATCGAGGTCGCGGTGCGCAGCGTCGGCAGCACGCCGACCGTGCACGCCATGCGCTCGGCCGAGGGAATCACCGAGATCCGGCCCGGCAACTACGTTTTCTACGACGCGACGCAGGTCGCGCTGGGCGTCGTGCCGCTCGAGCGATGTGCGCTGTCGGTGCTGGCCACGGTCACTTCGCGCCCCGCGCCCGACCGCCTGATCCTCGACTCGGGCTCCAAGGCGCTGGCCGCCGAAAGGATGAGCACGCTCACGCCGGGCTTCGGGCGGATCGAGGAACACCCCGGTCTGCGGGTCGATCGCCTCTACGAGGAGCAGGCGATCGTGCTCAGCGACGAGCCGTGCGACATCCCGGTGGGTGCGCGACTCCGAGTGGTTCCGAACCACGCCTGCGCGGCGGTCAACTTGCACTCGCAGATGCTCGTGGTCGAGCAGGACGTGGTCGTCGATGTGTGGCCGGTGGCCACGCGGGAGTGGAGAGAGAACGAAGCAGATAGGAGACCGGCATGGAGCATCAGATAGACGCGGCGCGAATCCATCACAGCTGGGACAACACGCTCGAGCCCACCTTGCGCATCGCGTCGGGCGACATCGTGCACTACGACATCCTGATGGCCGGGCACGATCAGGTGCACGAAGGTGACACGTTCGAGCAGACGAACTTCGACTTCGACACGCTGTACAACCTGCTGGGCCCGCTGTACGTGGAAGGCGCGCGGCCGGGTGACACGCTGCGGATCGAGATCGTCGATCTGACGCCGGGGGAGTGGGGATGGTGCGTGCAGATGCCCGAGCTGGGCACGCTGCCCGAGCATTTCCCCGATGCCTACCTGCGCACGTTCGACCTGCGCAGCGGGACGCACGTCGACTTCGCTCCGGGCATCAGGATCCCGTTCGCGCCGTTCCTGGGCACGATGGGCAATCATCTCGACGAGCCGGCCACCGCCTCGGCCTTCCCGCCCCACAAGGGCGGGGGGAACATCGACACCCGGCACCTGACCGCCGGCTCGACGCTGTGGCTGCCGGTGTGGTGCGAGGGCGGCCTGTTCTCCTGCGGGGACCCACACGCGATGCAGGGTGACGGTGAAGTGTGCGTGGCTGCGATGGAATGCAACATGCGCGCGACGCTGCGCTTCAGCGTCGAGCCGCAGACCATCCCGGCACCCTATTTCCGCACCGCGGGAGCGCTCACGCCCAAGGTCGATGCCCGGGGCCACCACGGCGCGATGGGGATCGCGCCAGACCTCATGGAATGCACCCGCAAATCCGTGCTGGCGATGATCGACTGGCTCGTCGCCGAACACGGACTCTCGCGACAGGATGCCTACATGCTGTGCAGCCTGGCCGGCGACCTCAAGATCCTCGAGGTCGTCGATGCCGGGATGTGGAACGTCGGCTTCACGCTGCCGCTTTCTATATTCGGCGACTGATGAGCACCGCTGATCCACTCACGAAAGCTGCTCCTGTCGATGCCGCCGACTGGCCGGTGGTCCTCGACGGGGAGTTGATGCGGGCCGGCGAGGCGATGATCCCGGCCGGCGACGACGGGCTGATCCGCGGCGACGGCGCGTTCGATGCCTTCCCCGTCCTCGACGGCCGCCCGTTCGCCCGGGCGGCGCATCTCGACCGCCTCGAGCGCTCGTGCGCGGCCCTGGATCTGCCCTGCCCTCGCGAGCAGATCGAGTCCGACATCGACCTGCTGCTGACGCGGGCGGGCGAGGGCTACCTGGCGCTCCGGGTGGTGCTCACCCGCGGTGGGCACCGGATCTGCCGCCTGGAGTCACGCGGCGATGTGTCGGAGCTGGTCAAACCGGTGCGCATGCTGCCGGTGACCTACGACCCCTCGGTGCTGCTCAACGGAGTCAAGTCTCTGTCGTACGGCGCGAACATGCTCGCCTCGCGACGGGCGGTGGCGGCGGGCTATGACGAGGCGCTGCTGGTCCGCTCGGACGGGATCGTGCTCGAGGGACCGACCTGCTCGATCTTCTGGGTGCGCGACGGTCACCTGCAGACGCCGGCGCTCGAGACGGGGATCCTCGCCTCGATCACGCGGAGGGTGATCCTCGAGAGCACGGCGGTTAAGGAGGGCAGCTTCTCGCTCGACCACGCGCTGGGCGCCGAGGAGGCGTTCCTGGTCTCGACCGCGCGGCTCGGGCAGCCGATCGCCGCGATCGGCGAGGTGATCCTGCCCGAGGCACCCGGGCCGCAGACGCTCAAGGCCCAGGAGGCGATCGAGCGGGCCATGGCCGACGGCTCGATCGCCTGATCGGAACGTTCCGCCGGATGCGCGCGCGCGACCATGGGATCACGATCGGCCAGGGCACACCCGGACCGCTGAACGCGATCACCGACGTGGCCGGCGTGCGGGTCGGGCATCGGACCCTGATCGAGGGCTCGGGCCCGCTCGTGGTCGGGCGCGGACCGGTGCGCACCGGGGTCACCGTGATCATCCCGCCGGGCCGCGTGTGGGAGCAGCCGATGTTCGCCGGCGCCCATCGCCTGAACGGCAACGGCGAGATGACCGGCCTCGAGTGGGTGCGCGAGTCCGGGCTGCTGACCACGCCGGTGGCGCTCACCAACACCCACAGTGTCGGTGTGGTACGCGACGCGCTGTTGGCCGAGATGCTCGCGACCGACCCTGGCCAAGGGTCGGAGTGGTCACTCCCCGTGGTGGCCGAGACCTGGGACGGTCTGCTCAACGATCTGAACGGCTTTCACGTCCGGCCGGAGCACGTGCACGACGCGTTCATCGCCGCGCACGACGGCGCCGTCGAGGAAGGCGCGGTGGGCAGCGGCACCGGAATGATCTGCCACGGGTTCAAGGGCGGGATCGGCACCGCGTCGCGCGTGCTGTCGGAACCCGACGGTGGCCACACGGTGGGGGTACTGGTACAGGCCAACCACGGCCGGCGGAAGCGCTTCGCGGTGAACGGCGTGCCGGTCGCCCCGGCGCTCGAGGACATACCGCGGCCGGGTCCGCTCGGGTCCTCGTATGCGGCGGGGGCCGGGTCGATCATCGTGATCGTGGCCACCGACGCGCCGCTCCTGCCTCATCAATGCACCCGGCTGGCTCAGCGGGCCGGGCTCGGCGTGGCCCGCGTCGGAGGCGTGGGCGAGCACACGAGCGGCGATCTGTTCCTGTGCTTCGCCACCGGCAACCGGGGCATGACCGCCGGCGGCATCGGCGAGCGCGCACCGCATACGTTCCCGCTCACGATGCTCTCCGACGTCTACATCACGCCACTGTTCGACGCGGTGGTCGAGGCCACCGAGGAGGCGATCGTCAACGCGGTCCTCGGCGCGGTCACGACCGAAGGACGCGACGGGATCGTTGCCCACGCGCTGCCGGGCGAACGCCTGGTCAACGCGCTGGCCGAGTCTGGCCGCCCGTAACCGGGTCTCTCACCACCGGGCACGCCGGAGCGGCAGCCGCTCGGACGCGTCCGTGCGTCCTTGCCGCTGCCGCCGGCGTGTCGTCACGGCCGGCTCAGGCGGGGCCTGAGGACGGGTTGTAGAGGACCGCCTGGCCGTTGGGCTTGATGATCTCCATCGCCGCGTCGACCGCGGTGATGTTCTCGTAGTTCTGGGGCGTGCGGTCCCACTGGATGCCCATCGTGTTCGTCTTCAGGTGCTGGAGGGTGTGGTAGATGTCGTCCTCCGACAGGGACGGGGAGTGGGTGACCGCCCAGCCGATCTCCAACCCGGCGTCGAACCCGACCTGGCTGTTGACGATCTGGTTGGTCGAGTTCAGCCCGGCCGCCTTCATCGCCTGGAGGTACAACGAGATCGAGGCGGCGGTCTGCTTGTCGAGCGGCGAGCTGCCCTGCTGTGCGTGCTGCAGCCACGTCGGCATCGAACCGAGGATGTACACGTGCTGCATGTTGTTCGCGCCGCCGGCGGCCGAGACAAAGCTCGGCAGCTCGCAGGCGGAGCACTCGCTGATCGGGATGTTGGGGTCCTGGTCGCGGATCGCGCGGATGGCCGTGATCGACGGGGGTCCCGGCACCAGCCCGAGCAGGATGATCTGCGGCTTGGCCTGCAGCAGCGAGAGCACCTGTGGGGTGATGTTGGTCGCGGTGAGCGGGACCGTCTGCGTCGCGACGAGCTTGAAGTGGTACTTCGCCGCGAGCTGCTGCACGCTCTGCTGATTGACCGTGCAGACCGGACCGCACTGGTTCTGGATGAGCGCGACCCGCGTCATGTGCTGAGGCACGATCACGTCCTGCACCGACGCCAGCTGGTCGTTGTAGAACACGTCATAGAACCCCGGGAACCCGTAGGAGGTGAGGTTCTTATAGCCGTTGGTCTGCCAACCCGACGACTCGGTGACCATGACCGTCTTGTTGGCGATGGCAATCGGCATGGCCGCCTGCGCATCGGCGCCCGATTCGGGGCCGACGATGAAATCCGCATGGTTCTGCTTGATGCACTTCTGCGCGATGAGCGCCGCCTGCGCGGGCTGAGACTGGTTGTCGATGACCGTGTAGTGGACCTGGTGACCCTTCAGGCCGCCATGGGCGTTCACCCACTTGAAGTAGGCCTGGTGGCCCCAGTTGTTCGTCTGCCCGAGCTGCGAGTAGGCGCCCGATAGCGCCAGGTCCCCACATACGTTGATCGGGCCGCCGTTGCTCGCGATCGACTTACTCGAGCTGCCGCCGCATGCCGCGATCAGCATCGCCGCCGCGAGCACGAGACCCAGCATGGCGCCGCAGCGTGCCCCGCGTGTCCCTTTCCCGATCGTCAATGTTCTCCTCCTAGTGTGGTGGTTGGTGATGCTCCGATCAGCAGCGAGTTGACGAGCTCCGAGGAGCGGAACTCCTCACTGGTGCCGGTGAACACGAGGGCCCCGCTCTCGAGCACGAGGATCCGCTCGGCGACCGCGGCGATGAGATCGAGGTCGTGCTCGACGAGCAGCACGCACGTGACCTCGCCGATCGCGCGCAGCACCCCACGCAGCCGCTCGCGCTGGATCTCGGACAGTCCCGAGGCGGGTTCGTCGAGCAGCAGCAGCGACGGGCGCGAGGCCATCGCTCGAGCCAGCTCGACCATGCGCTGGGTCTCCAGCGTGAGCGATCCCACCTCGCGGTAGGCGAGCTCGCCGAGACCGAGGTAGTCGAGCGCCTCCATCGCGTCCTCGCGCGCCCGCGCCAGGCGACTGATGACGATCCCGCGCAGCAGGCTCGAGCGCTGAGAGCGCAGGCAGGCGACGGCGACGTTGTCGAGCACCGTCCGCCCGCGGATGAGGTGGACGGCCTGGAAGGTGCGGCTCACCCCACGGCCAAAGCGCTCCGATGCGGGCAGCCTGGTGATGTCCTCGCCGGCGAGATTCACCGTGCCTGCGCTCGGCCGGACGCTGCCGCCGACGACGCCGAGCAGCGTCGACTTGCCGGCGCCGTTGGGGCCGCACAAGCCGAAGATGCCGCGCTGAGGCAGCGTGAGGTCGATGTCGCGCAGCACGACCAGGCCGCCGTACTCCTTCGCCACGCCGCGCACCTCGAGCAGCGTCGTCGTCGCGGCGGCCTCATCGGCGCGCCGCGCCGCGAAGTGCCGGCGGAACTCGCTCGTCTGCGTCTCCTCCGCGATGGCGAGCTCGCCGGAGATCCCCGCCTCGCCATCCTGGCCGGTTATCGCCGACGGCACGAGCACCGCTTCGGGCGCGGCCAGCGCGGCAAACGGCAGGTGCGGCGCGGCACGGTGCCACAAGCGCTTCACGATGCCTGCGATCCCGTCGGGCTCGATGAGCAGCACGACCGTGATGAGCGCTCCCTCGATGAGCAGGATGTGGACGCTGATCGTGTTCGAGATCCCGGTGAAGTACTGGATCCCGACCGCGCCGAGCACCGCCCCTAGGACGCTGCGCCGGCCCCCGACGAACAGCATGATCAGCAACGAGAGTTCGGCGGTCGCCTGCACGAGCGTCGGCGGCACGAACAGCTGCGTCCCGGCGTACACGGCCCCGCCGAGCGTGGCCAGCACCGAGCCCAGGATGAACAGCTCCAGGCGCCGGCGGGAGGTGCGCACGCCCATCGCCTGGGCGGTGTTCTCGCTGACGCCGAGCGCGTACAGCTCAAGGCCGATGTCGGAGGCGACCAGCCGCGTGGTCGCGAACACGACGGCCGAGACGATGAGGACGGTGAGGATTCCGTTGAGCGTGGCGGACGCGGCGCCCGGCCACAGCGTGCCGGTGAGCGAAAAGCCGATCGAGCCGCCGAGCCAGTTCGCGTACGAGAGGTAGCCGAAGCCGATGAGCGGGAACATGAGCGTGGCCACCGCGAGGGCAAGCCCGGAGGCGCGGGAGACGGCCTTCGCGATCACCCAGGCAACGCCGCCACTGGCGATCGTGATCGCGACCAGCGCGAGCAGGCTCGGCCAGCCGGCGTTTTCGTTGAGCACCGCGACGCCGTAGGCGCCGAGACCCATGAACACCGACTGGCTGAAGACGACCTGCTGGCTGAAGCCGATCTGCACCGCCATGCCGGCGGTGACGATCGCGTAGGTGAGCGCGAGGATGACGACGCTGCCGAAGTACGAGTCGGCGGAGCCACCGGCGATTATGAGCCCGGCGATCAGCACGAACGCGGTCGACAGCAGCGGGCCCCGATCGGCGCTGCTCCAGCGGCGTCCGCTGCGCGTGGCGGTGGTCGTGGCCGTGGTCATGGGCTACTCGAGGACGACGTCCAGGCCCATCGCGCTCGGCCGGATCAGCACTGCCGCGGCGAGCAGCGCATATAGGATCGTGTCGGCGTAATTGGCGGACACGTAACCGCCGAGGAGCGCCTCCAGGATGCCGATGCCGAGGCCGGCGACGACCGCCTTGCCGGGCTTCTGAAATCCGGCGTAGGCCGCGGCGATGAATCCGGTGAGGCTGATCGCCGCGCCCGAGTTGTACGTGTAGCCGGTGATCGGCGACTCGAGGATCCCGAACACGCAGGCGAGCACGGCGGAGACGATGAACAGCAGCCGGCGGTACTTGCGGTTGTCGATGCCGACGATCCGGGCGCCGAAGAAGTTCTCGCCACAAGCCTCGATCGCCTTGCCCTGCAGCGTGCCGCGCAGGACGAGGGCGAGCGCGATCCCGACGACCGCCGCGAACGCCACGACCAGCACCCCAGCGCGGTCGATGTGCAGCCCGCCGCCGAGGCTGAGCGACTGGCCGCTCCATACCGCCGGTGCGGCGTGCACGTCCGTCCCGTACAGCAGCTCCGCGATTCCCTCGATGAAGAACGAGAGCGCGAACGTGAAGAAGAACGTGACCACGATCCCCTCCTGACGGGTGCGCCCATCCTGCGCCAATCGGAGCACGATGCGGTCATACAGGTAGCCGAAAACGACGACAGCGGCGAGCATCACGGCGATTGCCGGTGCGAGCTTCCAGTGATGGACGCGGACCAGGTTGTCGACCCCGAGCGCGCCGATCATCGCGAAGTCGCCGACCGCGAGGTTGAGGATGTTGCTCACCCGGTACCAGAGGGCGACGCAGGCGGCAAACGAGGCGTAGATCGAGCCCGTGACGATCCCGGAGATGATCAGGTTGCCGAGCTTCACGCGCGCACCACCACTCCGTTGCGGACCTCGATCTGCCGGGTGGCGAGCTGCAGCGCCCGGGTCGGAGACTCCTCGACGATCAGCAGCGTGCGCCCCGCCTCGTGGATCCGCCGCAGCGCCTCGTAGACGCGCCGGCTCACGGTCTCGGCGAGTCCGAGGCACGGCTCGTCGACGGCGAGGATCCGCGGGTCCGCGGCCAGGCCACGGGCGATCGCGACCATCTGCTGCTCGCCGCCGGACAGGGTGCCCGCCTTCTGGGCCATCCGCTTGGAGAGCTCTGGGAACAGCTCGAGCGCCTGCCGGTGGGCCTCGGAGGCCCGGGCGCGGCGGAGGCTGCGGATGCGGCTGTAGCAGCCGAGCACGATGTTGTCGGCCACCGACAGCTGCGGATAGAGCTGGCGGCGCTCGGGGACGAGCGTGAACCCGTGGCGGGGCATGAACGAGACATCGTTGGCGGGCGCCGGGCGGCCGAAGATCGCGACCTTGCCGTGGCGGTGCACGAGGCCGGCGATCCCCATCACGATCGAGCTCTTACCGTTGCCGTTGGGACCGATGAGCGCGACACAGTCGCCCTCGGCGACCTCGAAGCTCACATCGTGGACGGCGGCGACGCGGCCGTAGGTGACCGCGAGGTTGGAGATCGCGAGCGCGCTCGTGCCGTTCCCCACTGGCTCCCCGCCCGCGCCCGCGCGCGGCGTCCAGCTCCTCTCCATGGCGCCATGGTACGTCCGGTTGCGCCCGACGCCGACCAACAGTTCGCGGATCGCACAAAAAGGCGGCGATCCGGGCACTCAGCGACAAATACGCTCGGGCGCGAGGCACGCTCACGGGGCACGTGGGAGGATCGCGTCGGAATGAGAACCAGGGCCGCGATGATCCGCCAGGCAGGTCAGCCGTGGGAGGTAACGACCCTGGAACTGGACGATCCGGGTCCGGGGGAGGTGCTGATCAAGTTCTTCGCCTCCGGCCTCTGTCACTCCGACGAGCACGTCCGGGCGGGGCACACCGAGGCTCGCCTGCCGATGGTGGGCGGGCACGAGGGGGCGGGCGTGGTGGAGGCCATCGGCGAAGACGTCACGCGGGTGAGGCCCGGCGACCACGTCGTGTGCTCATTCATCCCGGCCTGCGGGGCGTGCCGGTACTGCTCCACCGGACGGCAGAACCTGTGCGACCTGGGGGCCGAGATGCTGACCGGGCTGCTGGCCAGCGGCCGCTTCGCTTTCCGCGATGACGACGGCGCCGACGTCGGCGGGTTTTGTGCGCTCGGCACCTTCTCGGAGCGAGCGGTGATCTCCCAGTTCTCGTGCATCAAGATCCTCGACGACATCCCGCTGGACGTGGCGGCCCTGGTCGGTTGCGGCGTCCCCACCGGCTGGGGTACGTCGGTGTATGCCGCGGGCGTGGCGGCCGGCGACACCGTGGTGATCTTCGGCGCCGGCGGCGTCGGCACCAACGCCATCCAGGGCGCTCGCTATGCGGGCGCGGCCAACGTCGTGATCGTAGACCCGGTGGCCTTCAAGCGGGAGAACGCGATGGAGTTCGGCGCCACCCACGCGTTCGAGGACGCCGAGACCGCGCAGGAGGTGGTCAACGAGATCACGTGGGGCCAGATGGCCGACCACGCCATCGTGACCATTGGCGTGCTGACCGCGGAGGTGGTCGGCGCCGCCACGGACATCGTGGGCAAGGACGGCCAGGTGACGATCACGTCGGTCGGCCGGAGCGGGGACACACAGATAGCGCTGGCCGCAAACGGCTCGGTCGTCGGCTGGCAGCGGCGGATCCAGGGGCACGTGTTCGGGATGTGCAACCCGCTCTACGACGTCCCTCGCCTGTTGCGGCTGTGGCGCGAGGGCCAGCTGAAGCTCGATGAGCTGATCACACACCGCTATGCACTGGACGAGGTCAATCGCGGCTACGAGGATTTGCTCAGCGGCAAGAACATCCGTGGCGTGATCATGCACGAGGCCTGATCCGCGGTAGAACGATTCGGTGAGACGCAGCCAGGAACGAGTTCTTGTCACCCACGTCGGGAGCTTGCCGCGGCCCGGCGACTTGCTGGAGCTTCTATTGGCGCGTGATGCCGGCGCCGAGTATGACGCGGAGCGGCTTGACCGCCTCCAGGCCGCGGGTGTTTCGGAGATCGTGCGACGGCAGCTCGAGCTTGGTATCGATGTGGTCAACGATGGGGAGTTCGGAAAGACGAGCTTTCTGTCGTACATCAACGGACGTTTGGGCGGACTCGAGCCGCGTGAGTTCTCTGGCGCGGCCCCATGGGCGACGTCTCGGGAGGCACGCGCGTTTCCCGAGTACTACGACTGGGCTGCGCAGGCCAATCCGAGCGGCGCGGCAATCGCGCTGCACCTCGCTGCGACGGGCCCGATCACGTACACCGGCGCCGACGCGCTGGCCACGGATATCCGGCACCTGAAGGCGGCGGTGGCGGAGCACGGCGCGGGGGAGGCGTTCATGCCGTCGATCTCGCCGACCAATGTCGAGGATTGGCAGACCAATGAGTACTACGGGTCCGACGAAGAGTTCCTGTTCGCGATCGCCAGCGCGATGCACGAGGAGTACGCGGCAATTATCGATGCGGGCCTGCTGCTGCAAATGGATGATCCGGGGCTGATCACGCAGTACACGATGCGCCCCGAGTGGAGCGTTGCCGACGCGCGCGCGTGGGCCAAGATCCGGGTCGAGGCCCTCAACCACGCGCTCGAGGGGCTGCCGGCGGATCGGATCCGCTTCCACACCTGCTATTCGATCAACCAGGGCCCACGCAAGTACGAGCTCGACCTTTCCGACGTGGTCGATCTGGTGTTGGAGATCAATGCCGGGGCCTACTCGTTCGAGGCGGCCAACCCTCGCCACGAGCACGAGTGGCGGGTGTGGCAGTCGGTCGAGCTACCCGAGGAGAAGCTCCTGATGCCGGGATTCATCACGAACTCCTCGGTGATGATCGAACACCCGGACACCGTCGCCGACCGGATCGTGCGCTATGCCGAGATCGTCGGGCGCGAGCGCATCCTCGCCGGCGCCGACTGTGGCTTCGCGTCATTCGCGGCGACGGTCGAATTCATGCCCGAGATCGTGTGGGCCAAGCTCGAAGCTCTCGCGGAAGGTGCCCGCCGCGCGAGCGCGCGGCTCTGGCAGTAGCGATGGGCTAAGCGCGACCTGCGGGCGTCACTGGCCGGCCGGCCGCCGGATCGTGCGGAAGTCGCTGGAGAGGTGCGCGTCGAGCAGGTACGCCCACGGCATCAGGAAGTAGCCCTTGATCGCCCAGTCGGCTCCCCATGAGTTCCGAACCAGTCCGTAGTTGGGCTGGTCCTTGAGATAGCCGACGAGCAGGACCTCGTGGCCGCCCAGCGCCTTCTCGCCGCGCGTGGGCATCGGAACGATCCCGGTCTTGGCCACCTCGTCCGATTCGAAGGACTGATACACCGAGAAACCGAAGGCGATCGTCTGCCGGTTCGACAGCACGGCCTTCATCGAGTCGAGGTTGCGCGGCACCACGCGGTAGTTCGAGATCTTGTGCTGGGCCGCCTCGGCGTCGAGGCTGTCCGGTGGCTGCGCCGAGAACTGGGTGATGTCGTACGGCCAGTCCTTCTCGAGCGGAACGCCCATCTTGTGGCAGACCTTGAGGCCGTCGCGGCCGAACGCTCCGGTGTCCTGGTCGGCCGGGGCCCCCTCGAGCTTTCGCTCGTAGTAGTAGATCCACAGCCGCGACAGGAAGCCGGGATCCGAGCCGTTCAGCTTCGCGTCGTACTCGACCGCGGCCGCCACCGCGTTCGCTGTGCAGCTGCCGAGGTGGCCCTGGTCGAACACGTCGGGAAGCTCGGCCCGCGGGTCGACCTCGTCTAGGATCGGCAGCTCCGACGCGTCGGCGATGTGGTCGCGTAGGTCCGGGAGAGATGGCTTCCAGCCGTAGCGGTGAATCTTGCGCGGCGTCAAGCCTGCGGCTTCGAACGCATCAGCCATTGCACTGCCCCCTTGTTTGTCAACCTGTCGCCTACCAGCCTATGGCGCGGTTCGCGCTGGCGTCAAGCCTTCCCATCGTGGGGCGATGTGGTCGCGTCGAGGAACACCTCGGTGACATCGGGGACGGCTTCGCGTAACCGCTGGTCGATTTCCTCGGAGGCACGCTCCACCTGTTCGTCCTCGAGGCCGGCCGCGAAGTCGACGCGGGCGGCGACGAGCAGCGAGTTCGGACCGAGCACCATCGTGAGCATCTCGATCACGTGCTCGATCTCGGGGCACTCCTGGAGCGTTCGTTCGAGCGTGTCGCGTTCGGCCGGACGCGCGGCCGCCCCGATCAGCAGTTCCGAGGTGTCGTGGGCCATCCAGCTGGCGACGACGATCAGCAGCACGCCCACGCCGATCGAGGCCGCGGGGTCGAATACGGTCGCACCCGTGATCTGGTCGGCCACCAGCCCGCACAACGCGATGAGCAGACCGGCGAGCGCGGCGGTGTCCTCGAACAGGACCATCTTTACGTTGGGGTCCCGCGTCTCGCGCACGTAGCGCAGCAGCGGCAGCTTCGCTTCGGCCGCCTCCTTGCGCGTCTGCCGGTTGGCCCGGACCCAGGACGTGCCCTCCGCCACGAATGCGATGGCCAGGGTCACGTAGGCGATGAGATAGCTGGTCGATTTCTCGCCCTGGAACAGCTCGTAGACGCCGTAGCCGATCGCGAACACCGCCCCGGCGAGGAACGTCGCGATGGCCGCCATGAACGTCCACAGGAAGCGCATGCGGCCGTATCCGAACGGCTGCTCGGGCGTGGGCTCGCGCGAGCCGAGCTCGATCGACACGAGCAGGAACAGCTGATTTGCCGTGTCGGCCACGGAGTGAGCCGCCTCGGCCAGCATCGCCGAGGACCCGCTGAGCAGGCCGCCGGCCAGCTTGGTCAGCATCACGAGCGCGTTGGCCGTGACCGCGATGAGAACAGTGCGGCGGCTCGCGCCCGAGGTCCGCTGCGTGCGGTCCACGCTACGTCGGCTCGTCCAGGCGGCGCCTTGGGGCATGGCCCCACGCCTACCCGGTCGCGTCGTCGGGCACGCCTAGCGCGCGGCGCCGGGCGCGAGGGAGCTGGGAGACCACCAGGTCGTAGGAGTCCTCGATCATGTCGGCGATCATCCGCTCGGACAGGGAGCCATCGATCACGACCGTGTTCCAGTGGCGCTTGTTCAGGTGGTATCCCGGCGTGATGGCGGGATGGGCGGCGCGGAGCTCCTCGGCCAGGGGCGGCTCGCACTTGATGCTGACCTTGAGTGGATCACCGCTCAGCTGCGAGAGCGCGAACATCTTCCCGCCGACCTTGAACACTGAGGTCTCGGAGCCGAACGGGAACGTCTCCTCGGAGCCGGCGAAGCTCAGACACAGCCGTTTCAGGGCGTCGCG
>DATFDC010000002.1:0-14500 GCA_035252415.1 Solirubrobacteraceae bacterium | reverse complement strand
ACCAGGCCAGCCGCGGTGGCGGCAAAGGATGCAAGCACGAGCGGTGAGCGCCAGCCGTAGCTCATCCCCTCAGTGAGCGCGAACACCAGCGCGACCAGCGTGACCGCCGAGGTGAGCATCCCGGCAAGATCGAAGCGACGCTCGCGAGCAGCCGGCATCGACTTGGCCAGGATGACTCGCCCGGCGGCGAGGGCGAGCACTCCGACCGGAACATTGACGAGGAAGATCGAGCCCCAGCCGAGCGACTCGGTCAGCGCGGCCCCCACCAGCGGGCCTATCGCCAGACCCGCAGCTGAGATGCCGGCCCAGACCCCGACAGCCAGCCCGCGCCGGCGCTCCGGGAAACCCGCGTGGATGACCGCCAGCGACGCCGGCATGACCAGTGCGGCACCGGCGCCCTGCAGCCCGCGCGCCGCAAGCAGCAACACCCCGCTGGGGGCCAGCCCGGCCGCAAGCGAGGCAACCGTGAACCCAGCCAGCCCAATCAGGAACACCCGCCGAGCCCCGAACGCGTCCGCGAGCCGGCCGCCCGCCAGAAGCAACGCTGCCAGCGCGAGCGTGTACGCGTTGACGACCCACTCCAGACCCGACAGGCCCAGACCGAGGTCGCGACCAACCGACGGCAGCGCGACGCTCAACGCTGTGTCGTCGAGCGTCAGCAGAAAGGAGACAAGCCCGAGCGCGCCAAGGCCAAGCCACGTCTTCTTAGACACGAGCGCGCATGCGGGCCGAGCCGCTTCAGGCGGCTGGGCGGCCGACAGACGCCCGCCCAGCCCTCGGCCCCCGCGGGAGCGCAGCATTCGCTCACACTGGTCGGCCCCCCGGTGGGAGGGCGAGTCGCCGAGCGAGCCGACAACGCAGCCACTGCGATCCCGTCCGGCGGACGGCCGCTCGACCACGGAGCTCACCGGCGCTCGTCCTTGCCGGCGTCTCCATGCGACATGCCGCGGTGCATCATCGCCATCATCGCCGTGCACGCCAGCGCAATGAAGATGAAGCCGACGCCAACGACGCCGGTCGCGACGAGCCCGATCGCGATCGCGATCATGGGAATGCAGCAGGCGATCATCATCCAGCGGTGGCCGCCATGGTTGTGGCCGGCGTGGCTGCTCCGCTGTTGACTGAGTTGGGTTGTCTGGTGTGCCTGGTGGTTCATACCGGCCTCCGCAGCGACGGCGGCACATAGCCGAGCCTGCGATACAGCGGGCAGTGACCGAGCGCGCCCGTGACCAGCAGGTCGAGGCCCGCAAGCACGAGCAGCAACTCGAGCGCGAGAGCGACCGCACCGCCACCCGAGGCGAGCAGCACCAGGCCGGCAATCGCGCCGGCAGTCCCGACTAATACACGGCCGAAGCGCTCAAGCGGCGTGATGTTGATCTCAGGTCGTTTCACCGAAAGCCTCCTTCACGAGTCGGTGTGGACGAGCGATCTCCGCCCCACCGTTTCGCCGGCTCGCCCTGCCGCCGGCTCCCTGACAACGATGGGGAGGCGCCGAACAGGCTGAGTGCGCTCGACAGGGAAGTTCCAGGACGAGGTCGGAGTCGGTCATCACTCAGAGGGTGCAGCCGTCGTGCGAAGGCCCGATGAAGACCGTCTGCCGATCCGGTGAACCCCGGGGCCCGCAAGGAGCGGCTCGGCGCGAGGCCCGCCTCGGCGTCGTCCCGGCCCCCGTCTGGTCGCATCAACGGCGATCAAGGAGCGTGCAGAGCTGTTCGGTGCCCTGGGAGACTTCCCAAGCACGATCACGACCATCTCGACACGATGTCCTGTGCATTGCGCCGACATGAGTGAACTCCGCCACGACCCGTTTACCGGCAGGCTCGTCGCTGTCGCTCCGGCGCGCGGCCACCGTCCAGGAGCGTGGGCGGCGGTGGAGGACGAGCCGGCAGCATGCCCCTTCTGTGCCGGTCGGGAGGAGCAAACGCCGCCCGAGACGCTCCGCCTGGGCGATCCCTGGCCCGTGCGGGTCGTCCCGAACCTCTATCCGGCACTCGGGCGGCAAGAGGTCGTGATCCACTGCCCCGACCATCGAGTTTCGCTGGCAGAGCTCCCCGACGGGCAGCTCGAGCTCGTCGCCGCAGCCTGGCAGGAGCGAGCCCAGGCCGCGAAGAGGGAGGGGTTCCCGTACGTACACGCCCTCGTGAACGAGGGCCGCGAAGCGGGAGCAAGCTTGCCCCACAGCCACTCGCAGCTGGTCTGGCTGAGCGAGCCGCCGCCGGCGGTCGCGGCGGAGTGCGGCACGCTCAGCTGGGCTCCCGAACGGGTAGTCAGCGCCGATGGCGACGTCGTCGCGTTCTGCCCGTATGCGGCGCGCGTCCCCTATGAGACCTGGGTTGCACCCGCGCAGCCGGAGGGTGATGCGTTCGCAAGTGCGCTACTCGCGCCCGCGCTGCGACTGCTCGCCGAGCTCGTCAGACGGCTCGAGCGGGTGCTCGGCCACCGGCCACCACTGAACGCGTGGCTGCACGACGGACCCCACTGGCACCTTGAGCTCCTCCCACGCCTGACGATCCTCGCCGGCGTGGAGCTGGGGGCCGGCATCTACCTCAACGCGATCCCGCCCGAGGTTGCCGCGCTGCGGCTGCAACAAGCCCGACCAGCGCCGGAAGCCGGCGATTCTTGACACCTCTTTCGATCATCTTGCGGGCCGTCACGGCGAGGCGCCGGAGATGCTCGCGGGCCAGGCGATCAGCTCGAAGTCCGTGCACGACCAGACGACGCTGGTCGTGCGCCGGAGCGGCGTTCGCGGAATCGACAGATCTGCTTCACCGCCTCTTCACGGCCGTCGGACAGGCTTCCGGCATGAGCACGGTGCCGTTCGCATTGCCGCGAGACCTTCGTTGCTCGGGCTGCGGTTACGGCATCGTCGCCCGTGCGCGCCTGCCGGAGCGCTGCCCGATGTGCGGCTGCTCCGGCTGGGCTGTGCGTTCTGCAGCGCAGCCGGCGTCGTTCCGACTCCCGGTGCCGGTGGTGCCGCCCCCGCTGGCTCGGCTGGGCGAGCGATGAGCCGCGACGGCCATACGACGCTTCGCTTGGTCGAAGCGGCGCCTCGCCGCCTCGACGACTACCGCGGTATCGCCCCCGACGAGTTGCTTGACGAGTCGGTCGCGCTCGCCGCCGCCCTGGACGGCGCCCGCGTCCTGCAGGTGAACGCGACCCCGTTCGGCGGTGGCGTGGCCGAGCTGTTGGCCTCCGAGGTCGGTCTGATGCGCGACCTCGGCGTGGAGGCGGAGTGGCGGGTGATCTGTCCGGACGCAGACCTCTTCCAGGCGACCAAGCGGATCCACAATGCGATGCAGGGGCAGCGGGTCGGACTCGACGAGCACGGCCTGCATACCTACCTGGAGCGCAACCGCCATTGCGCCGCGATGCTCGGCGACGAGTGGGACGTGATCGTCGTCCACGACCCGCAGCCGGCCGCGCTGATCGCCAGCGCAGCTGCGCCCGGCGCCGTCTGGGTCTGGCGCTGCCACATCGACACCTCCACCCCCGACCCGGCGACCTGGAAGCTGCTCCGCGCCTTCGTGCTCGGTTACGACGCCTTCGTCTTCACGCTGCCCGAGTTCTGCCCACCCGACCTCGACCACGCGCGGCTGGAGGTGATCGCACCGGCGATCGACCCGCTGACCGCGAAGAACCGGCCGCTACCGCGCCACCTCGCCCGCCAGATCCTCGCCGACCAGGGCATTGACCTCACCCGCCCGCTGGTCGTGCAGGTCTCCCGCTTCGACCCCTGGAAAGACCCGCTCGGCGTCGTCGCGGCCTGGCGGCTCGCGCGAGCGGAGCTACCAGGCCTGCAGCTTGCGCTGGTCGGATCGATGGCCGACGACGATCCCGAAGGCTTCACGATCTACGACGAAGTCCGTGCGGCGACCGACGGCGAGCCGGACTGCCATCTGCTCACCAACCTAACCGGGATCGGGGCCCTCGAAGTGAACGCCTTCCAGCGCGAGGCCGACATCGTCGTGCAAAAGTCGCTACGGGAGGGCTTTGGGCTCACCGTCTCCGAGGCGCTCTGGAAGGGGACGCCCGTGGTGGGCGGCGACGCGGGCGGGATCCCGCTCCAGCTCGGCGCCGACGGCGGCCTGCTCGTCGACGACGTCGAGGGTTGCGCCGCCGCGATCGTCCGCCTGCTCGAGGACGAGCCACTCGCCGACCGACTCGCTAACGCGGGCCACGAGCACGTCCGGCGCGAGTTCCTCACGCCGCGGCTACTCCGCGACGACCTCGCCCTCTACCGCACGCTGCTCACCCAGCGGCACGCGACTGCCGCCGAGCCGGCGCCGGCCGGAGTGCACTGATGCACGCACTTACCACAAGTCACGGCTGGGGCGGGCTAATGATGATCCTCGCGATCATCGGCTGGTCGGCACTGATGCTGCTGCTCGTCTACCTGCTCACCAGGCGCCGGCCACCACGGTCGACACCGTCCGACACGACTCACCCGCGGCGACACCCACTACCACGCTGAGTCACGGAGCCAGCACCGCGCAAGGGTCACGCGTCCGTCAAGGCGGCGGCTACACGGATCCAGACCTGCGCTTACCCAATCGGCCGCGCTTCGTCGCCCGGAGTGGCCTCATCGCTTGGCTGCGGAATGCGTCCCGCCAGTCGGCCTAGCAACTACCTGTCGGTAGGATGCCCACCCATGGCAAAGCGGGCGCACGAGGGGTTCTGTCGCAATGCCTAGTGGAAAGAAGAGCCGGGCAGCCAGACGGGCTGAGCGAGCGAAACTTCCGCCGCCGGCTCGCTCGGCGGGCGTTCTTCGCAGCAGTGATTCGTGGCTGAGTGGCAACCACCGGTGGTGGTGGGCCGGTGGCGGAGCGCTTGCTGTGATTGCTGTGGTAGGGATTGCGATCGTGCTTTCTGGCGGCGCGCCCGCGAAGCCGGTCCGTGTCGACTTCGCTCAACTTCCTGCCGTGCAGACAGGGCCGCCGCCGTGGAACAACGGCGTAGGCGAACTTCAGGGCGACCTGGCGATTCTGCACCTCGATCCATTGGCCCAGGAAGCGCTGGCCTTTCATGTACACGACCACCTCCTTGTCTACGCCGACGGCAAGCGTGCGGCGGTGCCACAGGGCATCGGTATCTCGTCTTTCATTACCGAACTACACACGCATGCGTCGGACGGCGTATTGCACGTCGAGTCGGCAAGGAGCCGGCCGTATACCCTCGGTCAGTTCTTTGGTGAGTGGGCCGTCACGCTGAGCGCTAGGTGCTTAGGTAGCTACTGCGGTCAGCTTCACTGGTGGGTGAACGGTCGAGCGCGGAGTGGCAACCCGGCCCTCCTGAACCTCGTAAAGCCTGCGCACCAGGAGATCGTCCTTGCCGCGGGCAAGCCGCCTGCGAAGATTCCCACCAGCTACCACTTCTCAGCCGGCGAATAGCGCCCCCAGCACCCGGCGCAGCGTTTCGCAGCTCACTCCGCTCCTGTTGCCGCAGCCCGGGCGCGCGTGAGGTCGCGGCTAGAGGTAGCCCATCGGGTCGACCGGCGTGCCGTTGACCCGAACTTCGAAATGCAAGTGCGGCCCCGTGCTGAAGCCGGTCGAGCCGACATAGCCGATCACCTGCCCCTGCGCGACCTGCTGGCCGACGCCGACCGCGATCCGCGACTGATGCGCGTACGCGGTCGCCAGGCCGTGACCATGATCGATCACGACGAGGTTGCCGTAGCCGCCGTCGTAGGAGGCGACGATCACTCGTCCGGCGGCGGCCGCTTTGATCGGTGTGCCCATGGCGGCGCCGATGTCGATTCCAGGGTGGAGCTTTCCCCAGCGCATCCCGAATGGGCTGGTGATCGGACCGCTCACCGGCCAGATCAGCCCACTCGAGGACGACCGCGTTCCGCTGCCTCCCTGGGACGGCGGCGGCGCGGTCTGTGCGGCCTGAATCTGGGCGGCGAGCTGGCTGCTGACGGCGCTGAGGTTGTCTGCCTCCTGCCTCCAAGCCTGCTCCTGCGCGCGCGTGCTAGCGAGGTCGTGCTGGGCGTGGCCGCGGGCGCTGACCAGGTGGCGCTGCGTCGCCATTAGCCGGTTGCGGAGGGCCGCCAGCTGGCTGGTGCGGTAGGCGATTACCCGTGTCTCTGCGGCAAGCGAGCGTCGCGCGCTCACTGTGTGCATGCGTGCGCGCCCGACCCGGTGACGGGCGCTGCCGACGTTGGCAACGATCGCGCGGTCCTGTGCGGCGATGGCGTTCATGTAGTCCAGCTGGTCGATTGCGTCGCCCAGGCTGCGTGCAGCCAAAAACACTGCGACCGCGTTCGGCTGCTCTGACTCGTAGATCTGCACCATCCGCTGCTCGAGACGGCTGAGAGCAAGTCGGTACTCGTGCTTCAGCATCGCCAGCTGCCGGGTCTGCAGCCGGTACAGCATCTGAATCTTCGCGAAGCGAGCGCGTTGCAGGCCGAGGTCGCGTTGGAGGGTTGTCAGCCTGGTAGAAACGTCGACTGTGCGGGCCTCGAGGGTCCGGATGCTCTGCGCTGTCGCCTCGAGCTGGGCCGAAAGCTGCCGTTCGCGAGCGCGGGCCGCAGCCGTGCGCTGGCGCAGGCTCGCGATCTGGTCGTCGACCGCGTGCTTGCGAGCGCCGAGATCGGCCGCCGCCGGCCCAGCCACCGCGAGCACGAGCGCGAGGATCAACACAGGACGGATAAAGCGGAGAGCCATCAGCACCGTTCCTTCGCCCGGCAATATCCGTTCCCTGCCGGTTCAACTACGGGCCAGTAGAAGACGGGAGGATAGCCCGCCTTCCGGTGGACATGCAGCCAGTGTGTTATGCGCTCTCGGCACATCCTGTTGATGCTTGCGCCGCCAGGGCAACTACAGGCCGGTCGTGGAACAATGCGTCCGGATGCGTGTGCCGCTGCTAAACCGCCCCACCGTGCTGCCGCGCGGTTATCTCGGGTGCGCAGCGCTTGTGGCGTTGCTGGGGATCGCTTCCGTCGCGGGAGTGGGCGCTACTGCCTTGGCCGCTTCGTCTCGTCAACCGGTGTTGCACGGCGATGTCGTCTGGCCCCCCGGCAAGCGGCGGGCGCCGCCGTTCGCGCTCCGCGACCAGCGAGGCGCGAGGGTTTCGCTCAGCGGTGAGCGCGGGCGGGTGGTCATGCTCACCTTCATGTACTCGCGCTGCCGTCAGGTCTGTCCGATCGAGGGTCGCCTGCTGGCCGCTGTGGAGCGCCGACTCGGCCGCTCGACACGGGCGCTGCTTCTCGTCGTCAGCGTCGACCCCGGTGGGGACACGGTGTCGAGCATCCATCGCTTCATCAGGCACGCCGGCCTCACTGGCGCCCGCTGGCGCTGGCTGGTCGGCGGCAGTCGTCAGCTCGCGCCGATCTGGCGCGCCTACCGGATCGATGTGCAGGCTGGCCGCGACATCGGCCACAGCAGTGCGCTCTACCTGATCGACCGGCACGGCTACGAGCGCGCCGGCTACGCGGTTCCGTTCCTGCCCAACCTGGTCGCCGCCGATGTGCGAACGCTCGCCGCTGAGCGGGCGTCGAAGTGATCGGTCGCGTTCCGATCGCCTTTCTCGCCGGGCTCGTCTCCTTCCTCGCTCCGTGCGTGTTGCCGCTGGTGCCCGGGTATCTGTCCGCGGTCTCGGCGGTGGAAGCGAGCCGGCTTGGCGAACGGGGCGTCGCCCGCAGGGTCGTCGTCTCGAGCCTGCCGTTTATCGCCGGCTTCGCTGCCGTCTTCGTGGCGCTCGGCGCTGCCGCCGGGACAATCGGCGGCGCGCTCGGGCTTGACCAGCGGCTACTGCTAGAGCTGGCGGGATTGGTCATGATCGTGCTCGGCCTCAGCTTCGCCGGGCTGCTGCCGTTCCCCGAGCGACTGCTGCTGCCGGGGCTGATCGGGCGTGCGCGTGGGACGCGCTCGAGCGTCGTTCTGGGTGGCGCCTTCGGCGTCTGCGCCGCGCCCTGCATCGGGCCGGTGCTCGCTTCGATCCTCGTCCTCGCGGGCAATACGAGCACGGTCGGCCAGGGGGCGCTGCTTCTGGCCGCCTACTCGGCAGGCTTGGCCCTGCCTTTCCTGCTCGCCGGGGTAGCCTTCGCTCGCTCGATGGCCGCTTTTCGCTGGCTGCGTAACCACTACACGGTCATTCAGGCGGCGAGCGGCACGACCCTGGTCGGGATCGGGTTGTTGCTCTTCTTCGATCGCTTCTGGTGGCTGAACATCGCCTTCAACCGCCTGTTCGAAGCGGTCGGGCTGGGGAACATCTAACCGTGCTCGGGGCCTTGCGATGGAGCAAGCGCTCGAAGTGGCAGGCGTTCGATCCCGTCAGGGCGTCTGCATTGATCCTGTTCGCCGCGGTGGGAGCGATTGCTTTCGCGACCGCTCTCAGCCCGCACGGCTACCACCAGGCGCTACGGCTCGCCTTTGCGCTCGTGGCTGGCGCGCTCGTCTCGCTGCTGCTCTTGCTGGCTTTGCATCTGCTAAGCGCGCGTCTTGGTGTCCGTCAGAGCGGCTTGCTCGCCTACGGGATGATGGCTGCCGTGGCTGCGGTGCTCCTCGGTGCGGCCGCTGTTCGTGAGTCTGCGCCGGGCGGCGGCAACAGCCCCAACGGGCGGCAGACGCAAGCGCAGCAGGCGTTTCACCGCTGGTCGCTGCAGGCGATCCCGCTGGTCGTCCGCTACAAGGACGCGCTCGAACTCGACGCGGGCCACTCCCGTGGGCTTGCGCACGGCGGTGCCGCCCTCCAGCTGGCCCGCCGCGCGCGCCTGGCCGAACGTCGCTTGCGCGCTCTCGAGGCGCCAACCGCCCGTCTCGCTTCGAGCACCCCTTCCGACGTGCGGCCGTTCATGCCGCTACTGCAGCGCGCGGTTTCGCTCGCGGCGAGCGCCCAGGGCAAGTTCGCGGCGGCGCTGAGCCGAAGCGCCAAGGATCCGTCGGACGGTGGGCGCCGCAGGAGCGCGCGCGTGCTCCTGCGCGCTGGAAACCGGCTGCTCCGCCAGTCCCAGCAGGCGATGGCCTCCTTCAGCTTCAAGGTGAACGGCGTCGGCGGCCGCCTCTACGGGGGCTAGAGACTCAGACCCGTGCCGGTTACCGGCGGGTGATCGCCACGATCCCGGCTCGCAGGCTCTGTTGCGTGACCGGGCCGGGAGTGTGGGCGACAACTCGGCCACTCCGGTCGAGGTAATAGGTCTCGGGCACACCGGTGACGCCGTAGGCGTCGTAGGCCGAGCTGGAGGGGTCGCGGACCGAGACGTAGTTGGTCTTGTGCGCGCGCAGGAATGTGTGCGCGTCGCTTTCGAGATCTTGGACATCGACGCCGAGGAAGACCACCTTGCCGGCCTGGGCTTGGGCGGTTGCCGCGAGCAGCGGCGCCTCCTGCTTGCAGGGGATACACCAGGAGGCCCAGAAGTTGAGCACTACCGGTTGGCCGTAGAGCTGGCTGAGGGAGAGCTTCTGTCCTGCGAGCAGCGTCCGCAGCGGCGCGGGCCACGTGTCGGTCGGGGGGCGCCAGAGCAGCGGCAGCGTGAACGCCGGCGCCTGCGGCCGCTTGCCGGCTGCCACCGCCGCGACCAGATCGGGGCCACGTTGCTGGGAGATGACGCGCCAGACGAGCAGCGCCAGCAGGCCAACGACGAGCCCGACCGCTCCCACCTGCAGCGGACGCAACAGCAAGCGCCGCCACGCTCCCGGACCATCGCCCGACTCGGCAGCATCGGGCTGGTCCTCGGCTCCTCGTTTCGGGTTCTCCATTCGCTTCGTGGCCGGGACTGCTACAGACCGGTAGCAGCGAGCTTAGCGAAGCGACGTTCGGGCTTTGCGCGCGCCCCGTGGGGCTAGCCAGTGATGCGCGACGATCATGATCGAGCTGAGTAGCAGCGCGGCGAGAGCGATGCCGACCGTGATCGCCGGCAGCCCGTGCAAGGACGTGCCAAGCATTGAGCGCACCCGGGCGCATGCAGCGAGATCGATGCGCACCGGGATGGCCATCGCCGACGTGAGCACGGTGAGGCTCAGCGCGCTAACGGCGATGCGCGATCGGCGCCAGAGTGGTGGAAGTGCGGCGGCCGGGTCGAGCAGGCGGTCGACTCGGGCGTCGGCGGGCTCGCCAAGACCGATCGCCCCCGCGGGTACCGGGGTGGCGCCGACTTCGCGAAGGGCGGCGGCGAGGGCGCGCCTACTCGTCCATTGGACGGCGAGCCGGTCGGCATCGAGCTCTCCCAGCAGCATGTATCGGTCGCAGAGATCTTTGAGCGCCGGTAGCCAGGAGAAGCTGGCGGCGGCGAGCCGGGCTGCCAGGCACCTGAGCGGCTGACGGTGGCGCGCATGGTGTGCCTCGTGCCAGATCGCCGCCTCCTGTTCGTCGGGCTCGAGTCGGTCGAGCAGCCCGCGCGTAACGACGACGCGCGGCCGCAGGAGGCCGAAGCAGAACGCGGCCGGACGCCGAGCGGGGACGAGCCAGAGCCCCGGCAACCCTGCCGCATCGGCCAGACGTAGGAGCCGCTCGTCGCGGGCTCGTTCGAGGGTCAGCAAACGCAGCAGGCGCTGCTGTCGCGCGGCACCGGCGAGCGCACGCGCGAACGCGGCGAGCGAAGTGAAGACGACCACAACGAGCGCAAGCGAGGAAAGCGGCACACGATGCGGCTCGGAGAGGAAGAACGCGCAGGCCGATAGAACGCCGACGAGGCTGGAGGCGAGCGCGACGAGGCCGCCACCACCGAGGTTGACCAGCGCCAGCGCGAGCGTGAGTGCCACCGCCGCGGCGACCGCGAGGAGCATGCCGAGCACGATTCCGGAGCGTTCGCTCACCGCTTGCGGGCCGCCTGTGCGAGCCTGCGCCGCTGTCCCGGCTCGAGCGGTCCTAGGCGTGCGTCGAGGCGGGCGAGCGCGATCTCGCCGAAGTCGTCGAAGAGCCGATTGATCAGCTCGTCCGAAAGCTCGGCCAGCAGTTCCTCCCTCGTCTTCGCCGGCCGGTAGCGGAACCCCCGTCCTTCTGGCTCGCGGGCGAGCAGTCCGCGCTGCCACAGCCTGCTCACGAGCGTGAGTACGGTCGTGTAGGCCAGCTTCCGTCTCCGGCCGCGGTGAAGGTCGTCCCGCAGCTCGCGCACCGTCGCGCTCTCGCGCGTCCAGAAGATGCCCATCAGCTCGGCCTGCACAGCGCCCAGGTAGCGGGCGAGCGGATCCTTGGCCTGACGCTGGCGCTCCGAGCGGCGGTCCATCGCTGCGATTCTACGGTTGTCGCTTATCCGGTCTTGCCAACGTCGGTGGCGCGGCTGGCACCGTAGACTACCCGCCTGTAGGAGTGTCCGAAGCGGCGCGAGTGGTGACTGCGCGTCGCGGCGCAACCCGGTGGCTGTCCAGTCTTCACACCCGAGGGGCCGTCCGTCGCTCTCCGTTGGCGGGGCGACGGCGAGAGGGGCGAGCCGTTGATGCGCTCGCGCGCCGGTGCGTGTGAGCTTGGCGGAGCAGGATGAGCGGGACGCTCGGTTTCGCGTTTGCGGCTGGGGCGGTCGCAACCGTCAACCCGTGTGGGTTCGCGCTGCTGCCTGCCTACCTCGCGCGCCAGCTCGCCAGCGCACCACGGGTCGGCACCGCCGCGGCGGCCGGAGAGGCATTGGCCGTCGCCGCGCTGGCGACGCTCGGTTTCCTGCTCGTCTTCGCAAGCTTCGGCTCGGCGGTTGCACTTGCCGGACACGTGATCGCCGGCAGTTTCCCCTGGGTCGGGCTGGTTGTCGGCATCCTGCTCGCGCTGGTCGGCCTCGCGATTCTCGTCGGCCACCCGCCCACGCTCCGCCTGCCGCAGCTCGGCGCCCGAGCCCGAACGAGCCGCCTGCCCGGAGAGCTGGTTTTCGGGATCGGCTACGGGCTCGCCTCGCTCTCCTGCGCGCTGCCCCTGTTTCTGGCGACGCTCGGCACCGCGCTCACCGGCAGCCTCAGCACGAGCCTACTCAGCTTCGTGGCTTATGCACTCGGCATGGGTACCGTGCTGACGCTGCTCGCGCTGGCGGCGGCGCTCTCCCGTCAGGGACTCGCGCGCGCGCTCCGCCGCCTGCTTCCCTACCTCGAGCGAGCGAGCGGGGTGCTGCTGCTAGTCGCTGGCGCTTACGTGGCCGACTACTGGGCGGTCGCGATCTGGCGCCCGCCTTCCGGCTCGACCGCCGCCGCCCCCCTGACCGCGGGCGGCTGGCTCGCGACCACCTTCTCGACCTGGCTCTCCTCTCCGCACGCGAAGACGCTGCTGCTCGTCGTCGCCGCCTCTCTGCTGGCAGGCGGCCTCTGGGCGTTGCAACGGCTTACTCGCGCTCGCATCTGGTCGCGTCTGACCCGCGAGGGTAAACGTGTCCAGGCGGGTCGCCTGCTCGCGCTCGCTGCGCTGGCGGTGCTCGCCGCCGCTGCAGTATCTGCCTTCGCCCTCGCCGCCGGCAGCCGTGGTGCCCGTCCGCTCGATCGTTCGGCACTGCTCGGTTTCCTCGACCCGGCCGCGGCGGCACCCGCCTTCACCTTGCGCGACCAGTTCGGCAGCCTCGTCTCGCTCGATCACCTTCGCGGCCGGCCTGTCGTGCTCGCCTTCGTCTACAGCCACTGCCGCGACGTCTGCCCTCTCACCGCTACCAAGATCCGGGCGGCGCAGGAACAACTGGGCGCCGCGAGCGCCAGGATTGGCTGGCTGGCAATCAGCGTCGACCCACGCACCGACACGGCAACGTCCGTGCGGCGCTTCTCGCGCCGGTACGGCCTGCTCCGCTCGTGGCGCTACCTGTCTCGGCCGCGACGCACCGTCTTGGCGACGCTCAAGGCGTACGGGATCCAACCGCAGCTGACCACTGGCTCCGCCGCTCAGGCCCCCTACCTGCAGCACAGCGCCTATGTGAGCCTCCTCGACCAGCAGGGACGGCGGATCGAAAGCTTCACGGACGCCTCGCTCACGACGACGGCTCTCGTGCACGACCTTCGCCTGATCCTAGGCGAGAGACCACGGCCGGTGCACAGCAAGACGCAGCCACGCGTCGCCACAACCGCGCCGTCGCCAGCCGGCCCGTTCACTCCGTCGGCCCCGCAGCTCACGCTCCAGCAAGGGCTAGTCGCGCTCGCTGGCACCGACCTCGTTGGCGGCCAGCCGATCAGCGTCGGCTCCTACGCAGGCGAGCCGGTGGTGCTGAACGCTTGGGCCTCCTGGTGTGCCGGCTGCGCGACCGAGGCGCCTGCACTCGCCGCCTTCGCGCGCGCCCACCCGGAGGCGGCCGTCGTCGGGCTCGACCTCGAGGACACCCGGGCGGCAGGACTCGCCTTCTCCCGCCGCTTCGCGCTGCCATTCCCGAGCATCTTCGACCCGAACGCCGTCACAGCGGCCAGGCTCGCAGTGAGCGGTCTACCGACAACGATCTTCCTCGACCGCCGCCACCGCATCATCACCCGCATCGTGGGCGAAGCCGACCGCGCCCGCTTCGAGGCCGGACTTCGCCAGGCAGAGAGCCGCTGAACGTCAAGCGAAGCGAATACGACTGACGTCTAGAACCGCCGACCTATCGCCTGAGCTGAACGGCGCACCAGCCCCCTGCCCTGGTTGTCCCAATCGGCGCTGTGACAGGCATCGCCTCGCCCCATCGCCGTGGCTCAGCGGTGCCGTCGGGCCGTCGTCGCGCCGCGCGGCCTGCCGCCGTTCACGCAATCGGCAGAGCCTCTTCACAGCAAATGCATCTCCCCGGGGCACGCTGGCGGTGTGAGTTCAAAGTCTTTGGTCATCCGACGCCCGCACGTCAGCGCGAAGGTGACGGAGAGAGAGGTGTGAGATGAGCGCCGGAAACCTGATCTTCCTGTTTCTGATCGTCGGCGGCTTCATAGCGATGTTCTCGATGCACCGGGGCGGCGGCCATGCCCACGGCGGCATGGGCGGCTGCGGTGGTCACGGCAGTCACAACCGAAGCGGCGGCGATGAGACAGGCACTAACGCCCACACGGGACACGAGGGACACGAGCAGAAGCCGCTGCTCGGCCCGCCTGGCACGGCAGCCAACGAGCCCGCTACCGCCCCGGCGGCCCACGACGAGCGGCATCGTGGCTGCTGAACCTGGACCGGTAGCCGGGCGTGTCCGACGCCCGGCTACCTCCCGCTTGAGCGACCGAACGGCTGCCGAGCTGTGCGCGCTGGCTGACGACACGCTTCCCGTCGACCGGCGCCCCGCGGCCGAGGCGCGCGTTGCCGCCTCACCCGAACTGCTCGAGCTCTACGAACGGCAGCGCCGAGCTGTGCTCGCCACCCGAGCCCTGGCGCCCGAGGAAGTGCCGGCGTCGCTGCGCCACGCGGTCGGGGCTCGCCGTCGCGCGCGACGATGTTCGCTCAGACGCAGCCGAGACGGGAGAGAGCGCGATGCGGCGCAAAAGCTACGGCCGCGGCCGGGGTCTGTTCCGGGATGCTGTTCACCGGGGCGCTACTCGGCCTCCTCAAGTTCGGTTTCGCGAGCGTCCCTATTCAGCCTGCTGAACGTGGGGCTGGCGCCGATGCTGTTGATCGTTGTCGAGCTGGCGCATTTGCAGTAGTACGCCTCCGGCAACTCGCG
>DATFDC010000001.1:0-3213 GCA_035252415.1 Solirubrobacteraceae bacterium | reverse complement strand
GGTCGTGAGCGAGACACCCTGGGCCGGCGTGATCACCGCCGACGACGAGGCGCGCTACGAGGCGGCCGGCTTCGGCCGGCCATCAGGCGCGGGTCGCCATCCCGCGCTTCTGATCATCGACGTTCAGTACCGGACGGTGGGAAATGCCCCCAAGCCGTTCTTCGAGTCGGTCCGCGACTACCCGACGAGTTGCGGGGAGGTGGGCTGGGCCGCGGTCGAGCGGATCGATCGACTGCTTCAGGCGTTCCGGGCGCGCTCACTCCCCGTGCTGTATCCCCACGTGGCGCCCAAGCAGGCCTACGACGCCGGCCGGCTCGCGGCGAAGGTGCCTTCGATCATGGACGTGCCCGAGCAGGGCTACCGGTTCGTCGAAGCGGTGGCACCCCACCCCGGGGACATCCTGATCCCCAAGCGGCATCCCAGCGCGTTCTTCGCCACCGCGCTCACGAGCTACCTGATCGACCTCGGCGTCGACTGGCTGATCGTCACCGGGTGCACGACGAGCGGATGCGTGCGCGCATCGGTGGTCGACGCGTTCGCCTACAACTTCCGCGTCACGGTCCCCCACGACGCGGTGTACGACCGCAGCCCGACCGTGCACGCGGTGAACCTGTTCGACATCGCGCAGAAGTACGCCGACGTGACGAGCACGGCCGAGGTGCTGCGCGTGCTGCCCGACGATCAGAACGGAAGGGGCGAGCCGGGATGAGCCTGGCGCGAGAGCCGCGCGGTCTCCGCGAGCAGCAGTTCGGTGGCCTGGGGTCGGCGAGCCTCGAAGCGCTCGGACGGCCCGCACACGCTGATCACGGCCGCCGGATGGCCGTGGCTGTCGAGCACGGGTGCGGCGACCGAGGCGGCGCCCGGCTGGCGCTCTCCGCGCGAGGCGGCGAATCCGTCGGCCCGAATCTGCTCGAGCTCGGCTCGGAGCGCCCGCGGGCTCACCACCGTGCGGTCGGTCAGCGCCGGCAGTCGCCGGTTCTCGGCGAAGAAGCGATCCTGCTCGGCCGCCGGGAGGAAGGCCAGAAACGCCTTCGAGGATGCGCCGGCGTGGAGCGGAAACAAGCGGCCGATCGGCACGACCATCTTGATGTCGTCCGCCGGCAGCACCTGGTCGACGTAGATCCTCTGCCAGCCGGTGCGGAACGACAGGGTCGCGGTCTCGTGGCTGCGCGCCGAGAGCGTGACCAGGGCGTCGTGGACCGGCTGCCTGACGTCGGCACGCTCGAGGTACGCCATGCCCAGGGCCAGGCTCCGGGGTCCGAGCAGATACCGCCGGGTCTGGCTGTCGAACTCGACGTACCCCCGGTCTCTCAGCGAGGCCAGGATCCGGAACACGACCGCCTTGGACAGGCCGAGCGCGCCGGCGATCTCGGTGACCCCGACCGGCCGGGGAGGCGCCTCGGCCAGATACGACAGCACGTCGGCGGTGCGGAGAACCGCGGTCACCGACCCGGGCGACGTGGATAGGCTCCCCGGAGGTATCGGAACAGTGTACCGCTCAGTGGAACAAGGTTTATGAGCGCCTCGGGACCGTTGTCAGGTCTCCGGGTGCTCGACGTGTCCACCGTGCTGGCCGGGCCGCTCACGTGCCAGATCCTCGGCGACTACGGCGCCGAGGTGATCAAGATCGAGCATCCGCGGGGCGACAGCATGCGCGGCCACGGCCGGGCCAAGGACGGGGTGTCGCTGTGGTGGAAGATGATCGCGCGCAACAAGCGCTGTGTCGGGCTGTACCTCGGCGATCCGGACGGTGCCGAGGTGTTCCGGCGCCTGGTCGCCACGGCCGACGTCGTGGTCGAGAGCTTCCGGCCCGGAACGCTCGAGCGCTGGGGGCTCGGGTATGACGCGCTGCGCGAGGCCAACCCCGGGGTCGTACTCGTGCGGATCTCCGGGTTCGGCCAGACCGGGCCGTACGCGGAGCGCGCCGGGTTCGGCACGCTGGCCGAGGCGATGAGCGGCTTTGCCGCGATCACCGGCGAGCCGGACGGCCCGCCGACCCTGCCGCCGTTCGGGCTGGCCGACAGCATCGCCGGGATCACCGCGGCGACCGCCACGACGATGGCGCTGTATCACCGCGACGCCCGGGGCGGAGAAGGGCAGGAGATCGATCTCTCGATCCTCGAGCCGCTGATCACCGCGCTCGGTCCCCAGCCGATGATCTACGACCAGCTTGGGGAGGTCCAGCAGCGCACAGGGAACCGCTCGGTCAACAACGCCCCGCGCAACACCTACCGGACCGCGGATGACAAATGGGTCGCGGTGTCGACGAGCGCCAACCGGATCGCCGAGCGCGTGCTCCGGCTGGTCGGTCACCCCGAGGTCATCGACGAGCCGTGGTTCGCCACCGGCGGCGGCCGGGCGGAGCACGCCGACCTGCTCGACGGGATCGTCTCCGAATGGGTCGGGGCGCGCACGCGCGAGGAGGTGCTCGACGCGTTCACCGAGGCGGGCGCGGCGATCGCGCCGGTCTACGACGTGGCCGACCTGCTGGCCGACCCGCACGTGATCGCGCGCGAGACAATCACGCGCGTCGACGACGAAGAGCTGGGCCCGGTGCGAATGCAGAACGTCCTGTTCCGGATGAGCGAGACGCCGGGATCGATCCGCTTCACCGGCCGAGCCCTGGGCGCGGATACCGACGCGATCCTGGGCGACGAGCTGGGCCTCGACGTCGCCGGTTTGCGCGAACGGGGGATCGTTGCCTGAGCCGCCGCCGCTGATCCGCAGCTATCTCTATGCCCCTGGGTCGAACCCGGCGGTGATGGAGAAGGCCGTGCGCGCGGGGGCCGACGCGGTGATCTTCGACCTCGAGGACTCGGTGGCGGTGAGTGACAAGTCCGCGGCTCGCGATGAGGTGGCCGCGATGATCGCCCGGGTTTCCGGAGACGCTGGGTCGCTCGAGGTCCTCGTGCGGGTGAACCGCGGTCCGGATGGCGTCTCGGGTGACGACGTCGCCGCTGTCGTGCGGCCGGGCCTGACCGGGCTGCGCGTGCCGAAGGTCGGCTCGGCTGCGGAGTTGGATGCGCTGGCGGGGCTGCTCGACGACCTCGAGGCGCGCGCCGGGATGCCGCCGGGCGCGGTGCGGATCTATCCGGTGATCGAGACGGCCGCGGCCGTGCTCTGCGTGGGTGAGCTGGCCGCCGCGCCCCGGGTCGCCCGGCTCGGGTTTGGCGCCACGGACTTCCTGGCCGACATCGGCGCGCCCGGCGCCGG